>SEDG01000470.1 GCA_004295885.1 Pedobacter sp.
ATTGTTCTGGTTATCTCTTTACTGGTTACTTTAATTACAGATTATGCCTTTACTAATTTTATCCTGCGTCCTTTTTATAAAATTATCGACCAAAAGTTAAATAAGGTAAACAATCCTACGTCTTACAATTACCAAAACATCCCTACAAACACTACCGACTTTAAGATTTTAGACAATAGCATTAACTCGTTGATGCGAAAAATATCAGATTTGTTTTTGTTAGAAAAACAGTTCATCGCCAATGTTTCTCATGAGTTATTAACGCCAATTTCTATTTTAAGTGGTCGACTAGAAAATATTTTAACTGCAGATAATCTACCTATTGAACACGAGAATAAGATTTTTGCATCGCTTAAAACACTTAATCGTTTAAAAGTTATCATTAATAGTTTGTTGTTAATTTCTAAGGTAGAAAATGAGCAATACCTCAAAAAGGATAACGTATCAATTAAACACCAGTTGGATGAAATTTACGAAGATTTGGAGGATAGAATTCTAGATAAAAAGATTATTTACCAAAACCATGTTAAGTCAGATTTTATATTTACCGGAAACCAAGCCTTAATTCATACGTTGTTGGTCAATATCATAAACAACGCCATAAAGTACAATATGTTAAATGGTTCCATCACCATTGGAGAAGACCTAAATTCTTCAAATTACACACTTATAATAAACGATACAGGAATTGGAATGGAGAAAGAAATAGCATCCAATGCCTTTAATCGCTTCGAAAGAGAAAACAATGAAAATGAAGATGGTTTCGGTTTAGGTTTGGCCATTGTAAATAGTATCGCCAAGTTCCATCAATTAAATATTGATATTAAATCCTCATCAAAATAGTTTTTTAGTTTTCCGGTTACCCTTATCTGAACCCTTATGTATTGCAAAATATATAAGGGTTTTTTCTTATCGCGTTTCGTCATTGCGAGGGTCGATTTTTCATCGCCCGAAGCAATCTCCTGTGCTATCTGCCAAGCAACAATTTATCAATCTAACAATTGAACAATTAGTCTTTCGACAAGTTCAGGATGACAAACTATTTAGGAAAAATGAACTAATGAAACCAATGAACCAATGAACTCGATTACCCCATCTTCTGCCTTTTAATCAAATAAGCTTGCAAAACATTATCAAAACCTTCATTAATATCAGCATCAACCATATCAATTTTATATTGGGCGCATTTTAGTGTTAAATTCTGACGATAAGCATTCATTTGCTCCAAATAAGCATCTTTCACTTTAGCAGTATGCGCTTTCAAAACTGCACCAGTTTCCATATCAATAAACTCATAAGGACGATTGGCAAAGTTAAAATCCACCTCTTTGCTTTTGTCGGTCACGTTAAAAATTACTACTTCATGTTTGTTGAATTTTAGATGTTGTAATGAAGAAAACAACGCTGCTATTTTAGTTTCATCGTGAACCGTTTGCAGCATATCGCTAAATATAACAACCAATGAACGTTTATGAATCAGCTCTGCTATTTGATGTAAAGCCAACGCTAAATTAGTTTGCACATTCATTTTCGGCGATTGCAAAACTTGCTCTAACTGTGCAAACAAATATTTTTGGTGAGTATTGGTAGATTTGGCTTGTGTATTTAAGTTTACTTGGTCGGAGAATAAGCTCAAACCAAATGCATCTCGTTGTTTTTTCAGCAAATACATTAAACAAGCCGTGCTTTGAACCGCGAAAGTTAACTTGTTATATTTCTCATCAGGAAAATACATTGAGGAAGATGAGTCTATCACAAACTGGCAACGTAAATTGGTCTCTTCTTCGTAGCGCTTGCTGAATAATTTATCTGTTTTGGCAAATAACTTCCAGTCTATGTTTTTTACGCTATCGCCAGTATTATACAAACGATGCTCGGCAAACTCAACAGAAAATCCGTGAAAAGGACTTTTGTGCAAACCAGTAATAAAACCTTCAACCACTTGTCGGGCTAAAAGCTCCAGATTAGCACTGAGCTGTAAGTTTTCATATTGATTGCTGCTTGCCATAACGTAAAGCTAATAAATTATTGCGTTTGCCACATATCGTCGTGTTTAATTCCGTTCAGCATCTTCAAGGAAAAGTTAAAAACATTTGAAAAACAATGTTTGTGCATATCGGCAATTTCAGCCCCGCTTTACACTGCTGCTGTAGAAAAAACAGCATTCGTTGCAATCCGGTTTATCTAACAAAGTTGGTGGTTTTGGGAACCATTTTTCCGGCAAATTTTTTAATTCGTTGCTGTTGTATTTCCACATATTTATCATTAAAGCTATCATTTAAACATTTATATTCGACTAATCACTTACCATTATCAATTTCAAGCTAGGAACTAATGAATTTTGAAACTTTAGAAACTGACAGATTAATCTTAAGAAAGCTTTCACCTAGTGACTTCACGAGAATATTCGAGAACTACTCACAAGAAGAAATTATGGAGCTACTCGGGCATACTTCAGAAGAGGAATATATACAAGAGCAGATTAAGTGTCAAAAAGGCTATACAACTTACAACAGAAGTGTGGAGCATTTTCAAATCATCGATAAAAAGTCGATGAATATAATTGGAAGCTGTAAATTTCACAACTGGTACCTAGACCACAAAAGGGCTGAATTAGGTTATGCTATTACTAATGAGGATTTCAAAGGAATTGGCATCATGTCTGAAACACTAAAGCCATTAATTGAATATGGATTTAGCATAATGGGTTTGCATAGAATAGAAGCTTATGTTGGTTCTAACAACATACCTTCACTAAAACTAATGGAGAAATTTAATTTTATTAAAGAAGGTTACCTAAGACAACACTATTTTATTGATGGCAATTTTGAAGATTCGGTATTATTTTCAAAACTTTCAACAGACTTATAGAAACGAACACTCTTAACATAAATTTCAAACTATGAAAAAGAACAACTTGCTTAGAATGGACAATGTGGGGATTGTGGTAGAATCTCTTGA
>SEDG01000471.1 GCA_004295885.1 Pedobacter sp.
CCAATGGAAAACAGGCTTAAAAACGTTAGAATTTTACCCGATGCTTTACATTCGGATCATTGCCCTGTTTTGTTGGAGATAGAATAAAGTTTAACTGGTTAATTGCAGTAATTGGTTAACTGTACCAAGCTCAATTAACCAATTTTACAATTTAAACATTTAACGAAAAATGTTAATCACAAACATCAAAGGTCTAGTAGGCATCCATCCCAAAGAGAAACTTTCTCTTTGGGGTTGTGAATTGGCCAATTTGCCCGTTTTAGAAAATGCCTGGCTTTTATTAGAAGATGGGTTGATTAAAGATTTTGGCTTGATGAGTGAAATACCATCTTCCATTTTTCATCTTCCGTCTTCCATCAGCGCCCAAGGCAAATTCGTTTTCCCATCTTGGTGCGATAGCCACACTCATATTGTATTTGCTGCTCCTCGCGAAGAAGAGTTTGTAATGAAAATTGCAGGCAAAACTTATGAAGATATCGCCGCAGCTGGCGGAGGCATTTTAAACTCAGCAAAAAAACTAGAACAAGCAACGGAAGACGAGCTCTTTGAAAGCGCAAGTTCACGTTTAACCGATATGATTAAACAAGGGACTGGCGCCGTAGAAATAAAAAGTGGCTATGGTTTAACCGTGGAAAGCGAGCTGAAAATGTTGCGAGTTATCAAAAGGTTGAAAAACAGTTTTACAATTACCATTAAATCAACATTACTGGCAGCACACGCTTACCCTTTAGCTTATAAAGAAAATCATAAAGGTTATATCAATTTGATTATTGAAGAACTATTACCTTTAGTGGACAAAGAAAACTTAGCCGATTACATTGATGTTTTCTGCGAAAAAGGTTTTTTTTCAGTTGATGAAACTGATGAAATTTTATCCGCCGCTGCGAAATATGGTTTGAAACCAAAAATTCATGCTAATCAGCTTTCCGTTTCTGGCGGTGTGCAGATTGGCGTAAAACATAATGCCATTTCGGTAGACCATTTAGAAGAAACAGACAATGAAGTGTTATCAACGTTAACGAATAGCGAAACTATGGCGACGCTTTTACCCTCTTGTTCTTTTTATTTAAACATCCCTTTTGCAGATGCTAGAGGCTTGGTCAATCATAATGCAAAAGTTGCCATTGCTACAGATTACAATCCAGGTTCAACACCATCTGGAAATATGAATTTTGTGGTTTCGTTGGCTTGTATTAAACTGAAAATGTTGCCCGAAGAGGCGATTAATGCGGCGACTTTAAACGGAGCCGCAGCAATGGAACTTAGCAATGAAATGGGAAGCATCGCCATTGGCAAAAAAGCAAATCTATTCATTACTAGAGCAATGCCATCCTTGGCTTTTTTACCCTATAGTTTTGGTCAGAGCCAAGTTGAAACCATAATTTTAAACGGGGAAATTTATAATGGATAGCTTTAAAATTTATACGCAGGGCGATATCGATTTATTGATAAACGAACGAGCTGGAGAAGAAAAGTTAGGTCAACACGTTTACATTTACGATTGTCCAACTTGCACAGAGGGTGAAATAGCTATTCAAACTTTGAGGGATTCTCCCGCTCGATATGTTCTAGTTGGTATTCCAGAAGATATTGGCGTAAGGGCAAACCTAGGAATAGCCGGTGCCAAAACAGCTTGGAATTCGGCGCTAAAAGCTTTGCTAAATATGCAAAGCAATCCATTTTTATCTGGCGAAGAAATTTTAGTTTTAGGGCATTTCGAAATTGAAGAACCGATTGATACAAGTTTACAAGGATTAAGAAAAAAAGTAAATACAATTGATGCTTTGGTTTATCCAATTATTCAGAAAATAGTTGCCGCAGGCAAAATCCCAATCGTTATTGGTGGCGGACATAACAATGCGGCTCCAATTATTGCTGGTACATCGATAGGAAGTGGCGGGCATAAAATAAATGTGGTCAACATAGATGCACACGCAGATTTGAGAGATAGAGCAGAAGGCAGGCACAGTGGAAATGGTTTTAGCACTGCTTTAGGTAGCGGTTATTTAAATCAGTACAAAATATTTGGCTTGCACCAAAACTATGTAAACCAAAACTTGCCTGATTACATAGCAAACAATCAAAACATTAAAGCTATTTACTTTGAAGACTCTTATTTGCACATTTGTGAAGGGGCAACAGAAATGGCAGATGGCAGAATTGACATGACGACTGGCAAAACCATCGCTTATTTTATTACTGATTTTATTAAAGTTCTTCAGCCTCATACTTCTCAGAAGCCTTAAGCATTAATTCCATTTCTGCAATTTGAGCAGAGGTTAACGGGTCTTCTTGTTCTTGCATTTCGAAAATGGCAATCATTGTTTCTTCGTAATGTTTTGCTGAAGTTATTTTGAATTCCTTTTCCATTTCAGTAGTATCAAGATTTGAGTATCAAGTATCGAGATTATATTTTGAAATCTATAATCGCAGTTGGTGTTATACATTTATCCAATCGGATATCATTCAAATGTACATCATTAATTTCTTCTACGGCATCAAAAAAAGATAAGCCTATTTTTTGCGTCGTTAAGCATGATAAAAATCGGTCGTAAAAACCTTTTCCATAACCAACTCTATATCCTTTTTTATCAAAAGCTAATAACGGAACAATTACCATATCCGGTGTTCCTATAAATGGTTTTGCTTTTTGAGGTTCTGGAATATGATAATGATTATTCAATAAGTCTTCTCTATCCAGAAAAGAATGATGACTCATGATACTGGTCTTAAAATCTGCCTTTGGCACTACAATTTCAATTTCTGGATGTTGCTGTTGCAACCAATCTATAATTAAAAAAGTGTCAGGCTCCTTTTGATGAATGATTGGCAAGAAAATATGTAAGCTTTTAATATTCGATAAATCAAGCTTTTTAAACTGCGCTAACAAACTTTCGTTCAACTCTTGGAGATTATCCTCAGTTAAAGCGTTGCGTTGGTTTAAAGCTCGTTTTCTTAAGGCTGATTTAAGCATGTTTTAATTTAATCGTCATTCCCGTGAAAACGGGAATCTTAAAGCAAGATACAAAAATAAACACTTTATCGCATTAGGATACCCAATCGAGTTGGGTATGACGACTTACAAAAAACAAAAAAGAAGCCGCAGATTTACTGATTGATTTAATCAGCGAATCTGCGGCTTCAGTATGAGATCCTTTGACAAGCTCAGGATGACAAATAGGTTATTTTACTCTCTCCACATACTCACCTGTACGTGTATCTATTTTAACTTTATCGCCTTGGTTAACAAACAAAGGAACTTTAATTTCTACATCATTTTCTACAGTAGCTGCTTTTAAAGCATTTGTAGAAGTATCGCCTTTTACAGCTGGCTCAGAATAAACAACCTCCATTTCAACAAAATTTGGAAGACTTGCTTGAATTGGTTCTTCACTTTCAATAGCCACCAAAATGCTCATTCCTTCTTTCAAGAATTTAATAGATGGGCCAAATAAAGATTTAGCTACATTAAATTGCTCATAAGTATTGTTGTCCATTACTACCAAAGAGTCGCCCTCTTCATATAAATATTGGTAATCATTAGTTTCTACGCGACAAATCTCCACAACCTCGTCGGTATTCATACGAGCTTCGATAAGCCTAGATGTTTTAATGTTACGAAATTTACCTGTGTAAAATGCGCCGCCCTTACCTGGCGTACGGTGATTCCACTCTTCTACAGTAACTAGTTCATTGTTTACACGAAGGATGTTACCTACTTTTATTTCTGATGCTTTTGCCATGATATTTTAAAAATCACTAATTATTTCCTGCCTACCGCAGGCAGGGGTCTTCTTTTTTAGAAGGCGCAAGGTAAAAAAATATTTTCTAAAAAAGCCCTAAAAAAAGATAGCTTCGGGAACCACTCCGAAGCTACAATCAACCTAAACCTAAAACTAAACTATGAAATTCTTATTATCTAAAATTGCTTTATCTTCTTATTTAGAAATTTGAAGCAATATGTTTTAATCAATTTGTACGATATTTAACTATTTATTCTGCCTTATTTCGTGGCGCAAAGGTATATACTATATTTGAATTATGCAATAGCAAATTAAAAATATTTTTTAGTTGTGGTTTTAAACAGAAATAAGCTAGTTTTTGAAGAAAAATTTAACATTCTCAGCGTAAAATTAATAGGTAAAGCAATGGCAGAATAACGATTGGAATGCGTCGGGCTTTA
>SEDG01000472.1 GCA_004295885.1 Pedobacter sp.
TAATCATCATAAACAGAAACACGAGGATAACTATAAGCTACAAACATACTTGTTGGGTCAATTTGCCCTTCGCGACCGCTTTCTTTCGATAAAGGATAATTCCAATCGATATTTAGCAAGGCTTTTTGACCAGGAAGCAATGGCTTTTTTAACCTAACATCGCCTGTGGTACCCCAAGTTTTACCTGTTACATTATATATCTCTCCATTAATTTTAAAGGATGTAATGGTTAATCCAGCCGAAAGAAAATCTTCACTTACTTCTCCTCCTCTAGATGAGGTAGGTTTGTGCAAATTATTTACAAAACGGATGGTGACAGATTTTAATGTATCCTTACTATTGTTAGCATAATCGATTGTTTCAGTGCCGCTAACAATTTTTGTGTCTGGATTTACGGTAATTTCCATATTATATTTACCGTGATTTTGCCAGTAGTTTTTACCTGGTTTCCCATCAGCAGCACGAGTGCCTTTTTGGTAAGCTGCCTTAATGTTTCTAGGCATATATAAATCTTGTGCGCAAAGATTTTGTACAGATATTGTGGCAATAACTAAAAGTGATAATAGTTTAAGTCTTTTCATTGTTTTATAAAAATTAGAATTCTAAAGTTAGCAAATGCTGATGAAGGATTGATGAAATAATTAGTATGAAAATATTTGCTTTTGTAAGAATTGCCTTATATCTTCGTTTTAATTGAAGCAAGACTATGTAGGCTAGATGCCGATGTAGTCTTGTTTGTTTTTTAGAGGATTTTATAAGGAATAACCAAATTATGTCAGACGTAACTTATTATACCCAAGAAGGTTTAGATAAACTGAAAGAGGAATTACACAAATTAAAAACTGTGGACAGGGCGGCAATATCTAAGGCTATTGCCGAGGCAAGGGATAAAGGCGATTTATCTGAAAATGCAGAGTACGATGCGGCGAAAGAAGCGCAAGGTTTACATGAGGCTAAAATCTCGAAAATGGAAGCTACGCTATCTAGCGCAAGGCTGATTGATGAGAGCAAACTTGATTTAACTAAAGTTTTGGCTTTGTCTATCGTTAAAATTAAAAATGTTAAAAACGGAGCAACGATGACTTATCAATTGGTTGCCGAAAGCGAAGCAGATTTAAAAACTGGAAAAATTTCGGTAAAATCTCCTATTGCGCAAGGTTTATTGGGTAAATCCGTAGGTGATACTACAGAAATCCAAGTGCCAGCTGGTAAAATGGAGTTTGAAATATTAGAGATATCAAGATAACTTGAGGGAAAATGTAAAAGGTAAGACGTCTAAATACTTTATACTAACTACTAAATACTCAAAAAATGAGCATATTTTCTAAAATTGTAAGTGGCGAAATTCAGGCACACGTTGTTGCAGAAACGACGGAGTTTATGGCTTTTTTAGACGTAAATCCGTTAGTAATGGGACACGTTTTGGTTATCCCAAAAAAAGAAATCGACTACATTTTCGATATGGATGATGAGAGTTATTTTGGCTTAACCTTGTTCGCTAAAATTGTAGCTATTGGATTGAAAAAAGCATTTCCCTGTAAAAAAGTGGGTGTTGCCGTTATAGGATTAGAAGTTCCACATACACATATCCATTTAATACCGATGAATAATGTGAGTGATATGAATTTTAGTAAAGAAAAGCTAAAACCGACTCAAGAAGAATTAGCCGAAGCTGCGGCGAAAATAAAAGCTGAGTTATAATGATAATAGCCGCAGATTCGCAGATTTGAAATGTCATCTGCGAATCTGTGGCTAAAATAAAAAAGCCGTTGTTTAATTAGGCGCAACAGTTGTAGCCACGGTTAACACTGGCCAAAATCCTGGTGCAGCACCAACACTTACTCCCTTATTATCTCCACGAATAATATCTTGACCAAAATAATATAACGGCCAACCTTTGTAGGTTAATTGCTTTTTGCCGACAGTAGTAACATCAATTACCGCAATCAAATCCTTGGTGATGATGGATGGCACACTTTTTAACTCTCCTTCATAAACTGGCCAAATACCGTTCTTAGTTAAGTCTGTAGTAAATGTGTTTTTGTTATTTTTATCTGGAGAGAAAGCATACAATGTTCTTCCTTTAGAGTCTGTAAAATAGACTGTTTTTCCAGTCCCCTCTGCATAAGTTTTGGTATAAGTTTTTCCATTTAAGCCAGTTAATTGGAAATTAGCAGCCATTAGCGCATAGTCGGGTTTGGCAACAAACCAAATTCCCGCTACACCATCTCCATTGATTTGTCCTGCCGCTAAGTCGTTCATGTAATAGTACAATGGATAACCCTTGTAGGTACTTTGTTTTTTTCCATCAGCACGAGTAATAACAGCAACTTCTGCAGCATTGACGTTTAAATCTGTACTTGCATTGGAAGA
>SEDG01000473.1 GCA_004295885.1 Pedobacter sp.
TACAAAATGATAGAACTTAAAAACATAGAAAAATACTACGCTAACAAAGGTGTAAAAAGTTACATCCTTCGTCACGTAACAACGAGCATTAAACAAGGCGAATTTGTTTCCATTATGGGCCCCTCTGGTGCCGGAAAATCAACTTTGTTAAATATTTTAGGAATGCTAGAAGAGCCAACTTATGGCGAATATCATTTCATGGGCGAAGATGTAACGGCAATGAAAGAGCGCCAAAGGATTGAATTGTATCGCAATCATATTGGCTTTGTTTTTCAGGCTTATCATTTAATTGATGAGATGACGGTTGCCGAAAATATTGAAGCCCCGTTATTGTACAAAAAAATCCCTTCTTCAGAACGTAAAAGTCGCATAGCGGATATTTTGGACCGCTTTAATATGGTGGCAAAAAAAGATTTGTTTCCCAATCAACTATCAGGCGGACAACAGCAATTGGTAGGCATCGCTAGAGCTTTGGTTGCGCAACCATCGATTATTTTGGCTGATGAACCAACTGGCAACTTACAATCTGCACAAGCAGAGCAGATAATGGATTTATTCAAAAAGTTAAATCAAGAAGAAGGAATTACTATTCTTCAGGTTACACACTCGGAGAAAAATGCACAATATGGAAACAGAATTTTAACTATAGAAGATGGGGTTATAAAGGAAGACGTTTCAGAATTTCACGATTTTTTTACGCCAGATAACAAGGCTTATTGGCAACAAAGAAGTGAATCAAGAATTGCAACGGTACTAAAGGAAAAGATACCACAGTTTAAGTATGTAACTAAAGCCAGCGAAGGTTGGGGAGATGGTTATTCTGTAAAAATCGATAAAAATAATCCCGTAATTGTTAAGGATATAGTTGATGCTGATTCACTTTTCTTCAAGGTATTTCCATATGAATTTATAGATGGCGATGAATCTACTGCAATGAACGCTCCAAATACTATTGTTTTAAAGCAAAGTGTAGCTATTCAATTATTCGGAACAGATAAAATTATAGGCAGGCAGCTTAAATTAGTGAGATGGAGAAGCGATGAGGGCAATTTGATGACTGTAACAGGTGTGGTAAAAGACCCTTCAACGTCTGAAAGTTTAGCATTTAATGCAGTTACGCATACTGGAGATAGGGATGCCGACCCAGACCAAATAGGCAGTTCAAACTATACGGGAATTTATGTCCGGGCAGAGAAATCTCTAGATACAAATGTGCTAAACAAAAGCCTTCTAAATGTTTATGTCGATTATAAAAAGGCACTGCTGAAAGCTAGAGGAACAACTTACGAAGAGTTTTATAAAGAAAAAAACAGAAAAGCAGGCTTAAAGATATTACCAATTAGTGAAGTATATTCAACCCCATCGTTCTCAGAAAACTGGTTAGATAAAATTAAGCCAATTATTGCATTATCAATTTTCTTGTTAATTATTTCGGTTATCAATTTTGTGAATTTGGCAACTGCTCAATCTGTACAACGGGCAAAAGAAGTAGGGGTAAAAAAGGTATTAGGCGCTTATAAAAAACAATTGGTGTTACAATTTTTAATGGAGGCGGCTATTCAAACACTCACCTCTCTATTTATTACAATTATACTAGTCGAATTATTATTGCCAGCTTTTAGCAGTCATTTTGATGTGCAGCTTAGTTTTTGGCATAGCAATCAACTGTTTTCGATTAGTGCTCAATTAGTTGGATTATTTGTACTGATAACGTTACTGGCAGGTTTTTATCCAGCAATGGTGTTGGCAAAATATAATCCTGTTAAGGTGTTAAAAGGTAATTACGAAAGTGGTTTCAACGGTATCGCCTTACGAAATGGCTTAGTGGTTTTACAATTTATCATAGCAGTAACCTTTATCATCGGCATTGGTGTCATGTACAAACAGAATGATTACATGGCCAGTAAAGATTTAGGTTTCGATCGAGATAAGTTGATAAACATTTCTACCAACTACGATGAAGGCGACGCGTTCGTTGAAAGTATTAAAAGAATGCCATCCGTAAAATATGTAGCAACAACAACTCAAGTAATCGGCAATACTTTCAATACCCCAATTGAGCTTAATTTTAACAATCAGAAATTCGATGTGAATGCGGTAACGGTTACCATGGATGCATTACCAGCGTTAGGTGTCAAGGTTTTAAGCGGAAGGATTTTTGGAAAGGAATATGCGCAAGACACCATAAATTCTGTAGTACTGAATCAATCGGCTGCCAATTTATTGGGTAAAAATTTAGTTGGAAAAATATTTACAAGTGGAAAAAAGAACGATGCTTTTCAAGTGGTTGGGGTTATTAAAGACTATAATAACGAAAGCTTTGAAAAGGCAGTTTTACCTACCATTTACAAAGTAACTCATTTAGGTGGCTCTTCAAACACCAATAATTTGTTAGTTCGTTTTGATAATGAGCATTACCAGTCAGCCATTAAAACAATAGAGGCGGAATGGAAAAAAGTATACCCTGATTTTCCAATGATTTATACTTCTGTGGAAGATGCCTTTCAAAAAGAACTGAAACCATCTGTTAGGTTGATGCAAATTGTTGTGCTTTTTAGCATCATTTCTGTTGTACTTTCATTATTAGGTTTGTTTGCTCTTTCTACTTTCATGGCAAAGCGCAGAACGAAAGAAATCGCAATCCGTAAAATATTGGGCGCATCAGATTTCCAAATCATTAATATGCTTAATAAATCATTTATGATTTTGGTTATCAGTGCAAACTTAATTAGTTGGCCAATTGCATTCATATTAACTAAAAAATGGCTAGAAGGATTTGCTTATAGAATAGATATGCCTTTTTGGCCATTTGCCATTGCAACCTTAACATCAGTAATAATTGCTGTATTAACGGTTAGTTTACAGGCGAGAAAAGCTGCGGTTAATAATCCGTTACTTTTAATTATCCGCCTAAAAGGATTGTTTCTATTGTGCCTTCGCAAACTGAATTGCTTTTTGATTTGGGCCTGGATGATGAAGTTGTAGGCATTACCAAATTTTGTATTCATCCAATAGAAAAGTTTGCCGCTAAAACCAAAATAGGTGGAACGAAAAAACTTTTAATCGAAAAAATTAGAGATTTAAAACCCGATTTAATTATTGGCAATAAAGAAGAAAATACGCAAGGCGAAGTAGAATTATTGATGCAAGAATTTCCAGTTTGGATGAGCGATATCTATAATTTAGAAGATGCGATAAAAACCATCACGCAAATAGGAGAGTTGGTTAATCGTGAGCCCGAAGCTGCTTATTTAAATCATTTAATTCATGCAGGTTTTACAGATTTACAAACTTTGGCAGTCGAAAAAAGCATTAACCAATCTGTTGCTTATTTAATTTGGAAAGACCCGTTTATGTTTGCTGGGCGAAAGACCTTTATAGACGATATCTTAAGGAAAATCGGTTTGCAAAACGTAATCGAACAAAGCAGGTATCCTGAGTTAAGTCTCCCTCAACTCCAAACGCTCAACCCCCAACTCATTTTCCTTTCTTCAGAACCTTATCCTTTTAAGCAAAAACACATTGATGAAATTCAATCAGTCTTGCCTAATGCAAAAGTAATGCTGGTAGATGGCGAGATGTTTTCTTGGTATGGCAGTAGATTGGTTAAAGCTGTAAACTATCTTTTTCATTTGCAGGATGAATTAAGGGTTCATTAGTTAAATTGTTCATTGCCGTCGGCTTTAGCTGGCGGAGAATAGATTAGAAAAAGAATGTCAGTAGTTCTTTAGTCTCTTTAGCCAATTTTTTCATTCCAAGTCCCGAGAAAAATCGGGAGCTGTCCATTTCAATAAGGTTTATTTTACAAAGTTGGTAATTCTTGGCGGTTTGCAGCCCTATATAGTTGCACAAGCCAATATTAACTAAACGGGATTGAAGCGAGGACGAAGTAAAGCGGAAAGCCCGACTAGCCTTAATAGATTTGCCGCAACTGCTTTTCTAATTCCTTAAAGCCTCAATATTAATAAGATAGAAATTTGATGTTTTGCGCATTCAAAACATTCCAACTTTACAACATTAAAACCTTCCAATATTTCTCAAAAATAAATCATCATAATTTTGTTTATTGATGCAAAACGCTATCTTTGCAATCCAAAATAAATCCTAACTGCGGATGTGGCGTAATTGGTAGCCGCACCAGACTTAGGATCTGGCGCTTCACGGCGTGGGGGTTCGAGTCCCAAAGAATTAATTGTAAATCGATGTGTTGTTTGAGTTCGGCAATTTGTCTCAAATCTCATATCTCAATACTCATATCTAAAATGAATATTACACAAGAAAAAATTGACGATTTAAATGCAATAGTTAAAATTACTATCGCTCCATCTGATTACACGCCAAGAGTAGAAAAAGCCCTTAAAGAGCAAGCAAAAAAGGCAAATCTTCCAGGTTTCCGTAAAGGAATGGTTCCAGTTGCCCACATAAAAAGAATGTATGGCAAAAGCATTTTGGTAGAAGAAATTAATAACATGTTAAGTGAAAACCTTTCTAAACACTTAACAGATAACAAAGTTGAAGTTCTTGGTCAGCCTTTACCAGTAATGGATGATACAAAAGAATTTAAATGGGATAACACAGACGAATTTGAATTTAAATATGAATTAGGTTTAGCACCAAAGGTGGATGTTGAAATTACTTCGAAAGATAAATTCACAGCATATAACGTGAAAGCTGATAACGAAACTTTAGAATCTCGTATCAAAAACATCCGCAAAAGTTATGGCAAAATGACAAATCCTGAAGTTTCGGCAGAAGGTGATGTACTTTATGCTGATTTGGCACAACTTTCTCCAGATGGAGCAATTTTTGAAGGTGGTATTGCAAGCACAGGTTCTATCCGTTTAGATTTAGTAACTGATAAAAAGATTTTAAAATCACTAGTAGGTTTAAAGAAAGACGATGTGGTTGAGCTAGACGTTCAAAAAGCTTTTGATAACAATGAAGCTGTAATTGCAAAATTGTTAAACATTGGCGAAGAGGATGCAAAAGATTTGAAGTCTAAATTTCAGGTAACGGTTAAAAATGTAAATCGTTTAGAGGAGTCAGATTTAAATCAAGAGTTCTTTGATAAAATATTTGGTGCAGGTTTAGTAACTGATGAAGCTGGTTTTAGAGCTAAAATTACTGAGGAAATTGAAAGTATGTTTAAACAAGATGCAGACCGCAAATTGCAAAACGACATTTATACGCAGTTAACAGAGCAAACTAAAATGCAATTACCTGAAGAATTTTTACGCAAGTGGTTAAAAGCTACTAACGAAAAATTAACTGACGAGGAGTTAGAGCAAGGTTTTGCTGATTTCGCAAAGAACCTGAAATGGACTTTGATTGAAAACAAAATCATCACTGAAAACGAAATTAAAATTGATTATAAAGATGTTTTCGAAACTGCTAAACAACGTTTAGATGCACAGTTTAGAATGTACAGTCCACAACCAATGCCAGAAGACCAGTTAGCGCAATATACAGCTAACTTCTTGCAAGAAAAAGAAAATGCTAATCGTATTTTCGATGAGGT
>SEDG01000474.1 GCA_004295885.1 Pedobacter sp.
CGTAGTAAATGGACCATCATTTAAATAATTCTGAATTTTTTGCGGGTCGGTTTGATAGATTAAATCATTTTCTAAAAATAGTGCCCATATATTGCCTTCGAATTGTTTAGCCCAAGTTAATTGCTTTTCAGTATAGCCGATTTTAACGGTATCGCCAGCTTTTTCTGGTAAAACCTTGTCTAAGAAATACAGGATTTTACCTTCATAAATCATTTTTGAAAGTAAGGTTTGGTCTTCACGATTGGCTACGAAAAGTTCTTGTTTGGCATACTCTTCGGTAACTCTGGGTACAATGTAAGCTGGTGTAAATCGCCTCGATAAATACTTTGGCGAACTTGCTACAATAGCATCATAAAACTTACTATTTGCTCCTAAGAACATATCTAAACCTATACCGATATAATTATCTCCCACTGGAATTTGGTAAGCAAAACCTGATATAAAAGAAATGAAACGAGGAACTTTGGCCTTTGGATAATAGAATTTGATATATTTAAAACTCTCTGTTAAATCTTTTTCTACCTGCGTTAGGTTAGGAAATACGCTATCAACTTCCTTGTTTACGTCTGCATAAGGCTGGCTTTTGTATAAACCTTCAATAATTGTTGCATTGGGTAAGCTAGGGTTGCCGACCATTCTTTGCGTATAATCATCATAGAAAAAGCCGTATTTCTCATGAAGCAATAAATTGGTTTTGCTTATGTCTTTGTTTTTTCCTTGATATAAATCTTTATCGAAACGCTGTATTTTTATATTCAACTTGATGTTGCTAACGTCTGGCTTTTTGCTTTGTTTACAAGAAATTGCAGCTAGGCAAAGAAAAAATAGATAAATTTGAAGATGTTTTACGTTATAGCTCATTGATGTCAAATATATAAATACACCATTAATATAAACTACTTAAAGATGAAAAAAGCAGCAATCGCAATACTATTCTTACTTTTTACTGTTAATCTATTTGCTCAAGAAAATAGGGTTGGCAATTATGGTTTTAGGTTGGGTTTAACGGCACATCCAAACTTTGGGTTTATTAAAGCTGAAGGTGGAAAAGGCAATGGGGTAAACTTGGGATTTTCTTATGGACTGATTGGTGATTTTAATTTTGCTGAGAATTATAGCTTCTCTACAGGCTTAACTATTACCACCATAAATGGTAAAAGCACCGAGGTTAATTCTGCTCAGTATCAATTAGGAAATACTGCTGCGGTAGATATTAAATACATGATGCAATATGTGGAGTTGCCTTTAACGATAAAATTGAAGACTGGCGATTATAACGGAGTTAGATGGTATGGACAATTCGGTTTATCGAACGATGTTAGAATTAGCGCCAGACAAGATGCAAAATCTGGAAACAATGTTTTAGCAAATGATGTTAACTCATCAGACTGGACTAAATTTTACAGAGCTGGTTTAATTATTGGAGCTGGCGGCGAATTTAATATCGGCAATAAAGCAAGTATCATGGCAGGCTTAACTTTAAATAACGGTTTTACAAATATTACTGATAATAGTTATAGCGTTAAGAACCATTTTGTAGCCATTAATTTCGGAGTGTTCTTTTAATCCAGTCTCAAATCTCACATCCCAATACTCAATTCTATTTTCATGAAAATAGCACTAGCCCAACTTAATTATCACATCGGTAACTTCGAGAATAACACCAAACACATTATCGAGAATATTTCTCTAGCTAAGGAGAAAGGCGCAGATATAGTAGTTTTTGCAGAACTGGCGATTTGTGGCTATCCTGCTCGGGACTTTTTAGAGTACACGGACTTTATCACCCTGTGTGAAAATGCGGCACAAGAAATTGCTAAATATTGTGTTGATATAGCGTGCATAGTTGGTTTGCCAATTAAAAATCCTTTGATTGAAGGAAAGGATTTATACAATTCCGCTTATTTTATTGCTGATGGAAAGATTCAGAACATCGTAAAAAAAGCACTTTTGCCAACTTATGATGTATTTGATGAGTACAGGTACTTTGAGCCCAATGCTAAATTTGAATGCGTCAATTATAAAGGAAAGAAAATCGCTTTAACCATTTGCGAAGATTTATGGAACATTAACGATAATCCGTTATATGTTTCTTGTCCCATGGATGAATTGATTAAAGAATCGCCAGATGTGATGATAAATATAGCGGCTTCTCCTTTCAATTATCGCCATGATGAAGACCGTATTCAGGTGTTGGCAGATAATGCAAAGAAATATAAACTACCTCTTTTTTATGTAAACCAAGTTGGGGCACAAACCGAGATTATTTTCGATGGTGGCTCTTTAGTGTTTGATGAAGCTGGGGAAGTGAAAGCAGAAATGAAATATTTTGAGGAAGACCTTCAGGTATTTGATTTGGATGAGATTCAAAA
>SEDG01000475.1 GCA_004295885.1 Pedobacter sp.
AGAAGTTTCGCCAGGAGAGTGGCCCGAACGACCAGCTCGTTGCAAAAAACGGGCAACACCTTTTGGAGAGCCAACTTGCACAACAGTATCTACAGGTTTAAAATCTACCCCTAAATCTAGCGATGAAGTTGCGATAACTGCCTTTAATAAACCAGTATGCAAAGCATCTTCAATCCAATTACGTAACTCAAAATCTATAGAGCCATGGTGAATTGCAATTCGTCCAGCTAATTCTGGTTCAATGTTTAGCAGATGCTGATACCACATCTCAGACTGACCACGAGTATTTATAAAAATTAAAGTCGTTTTGCTTTTTTCGATGATGGGAAGCAATTTGTAAGCTAGTTTTAAGCCTAAATGACCTGCCCAAGGCAAGGTCTCAATATCATCTGGTAATATAGATTTAATGATGATTTTTTTATT
Source organism: Pedobacter sp. (assembly GCA_004295885.1). Lineage (GTDB taxonomy): Bacteria > Bacteroidota > Bacteroidia > Sphingobacteriales > Sphingobacteriaceae > Pedobacter. The sequence continues at coordinate 424 of SEDG01000475.1, forward strand.
CAGCTTTGCTTTGATAATAGTCCTTTTTGTAGTGGTATCTGGCTCAATTACATCTAAAGCCTCCTCAATATTGCCAATGGTTGCAGAGATGCCCCAAACTCTTAAATGCTGTTTTTTATTGGCTTTTTGTAAGCCCTTAATCCTAGAAATTGCTAGTTCTACTAAAACGCCACGTTTGCTTCCTAAAAGCTCGTGCCACTCGTCGGCTACAATGCATTTTAAGCTTTCAAACAAGGTTGATGAACCTTTTTGTGCTAATAAAAGATGTAAACTTTCTGGAGTGATGAGTAAAACCTCTGGCATTGATTTTTTCTGTTGCAACTTCTCTGCTTGAGAGGTATCTCCGTTTCTTACGCCAACGTGCCAATCTAATTCAAGTTCGGCCAAAACTTCTCGCATCGCCCTTGCGATATCTTTGGCTAGAGAACGTAAAGGAGTTATCCAAATGAGCTGTAAACGGTCTTTGGCTTTCTTTTTATCTTTCTGTTCTGCTAAATTAATCCCCTCAATTACAACCGCTAAAAACAAGGAAAATGTTTTACCAAAACCAGTAGGGGCGTTCACCAAACCGCTGTAACCTTTGGCATAATAACTCCAAGCTTCTTCTTGAAACTTGAAAGGTTTTTTGTCGTCTTTTTTAAGCCAATCGAGAACTTGCTGATAACCTTTTGTTTGAGTTAAAATCATAACGTAGAATGCAATAACTGTTTGAGGTCATCTAAAGTATTAATTTCATCGGCTTTTTTATCCTTTCGCCATCGGGCGATGCGAGGAAAACGCAATGCTAAACCAGCTTTATGTCGTTTGCTTTCGGCAATACCTTCAAATGCAATCTCAAAAACTAGTTCTGGTTTTACTGTTCTAACTGGACCAAATTTTTCTATGGCGTTTTTGTTTACAAACGAATTTACTTCTTTTATTTCTTTATCTGTTAAGCCAGAATAAGCTTTGGCTATGGTAATTAATTGTTCGCCATCTCTCACTGCGAAAGTGTAGTCGGTGTAAAAATTGGCTCTTCGTCCGCTTCCTTTTTGTGCATAAATCATAACTGTATCAACGGTGTAAGGATTTATTTTCCATTTCCACCAATCGCCACGTTTACGGCCCGTATGAAATATGGAATCTAACTTTTTAAGCATAATTCCTTCACTGTTTAATTCTCTTGAAGTTTCCCTCAACTCAGCAAGTTTTTCCCAGCTGTCAAATTCGATTACTGGAGATAATAAGGCGATATCTTTTGTTGTTAAATTGCTTATAATGTCAACTAAGATTTTCCTGCGTTCTGATAAAGGCTCGTGCCGGATATCATTACTTTTAAACTCTAAAACATCATAAGTAAAAAAGCCAATTGGTGCGTCGTTTAGTTGAGATTTATTTATTGTTTTACGATTTAGCCTTTGCTGTAATGTGCTAAATGATTGCACGTTGCCGTCTTTAACCGAAAGGATTTCTCCATCTAAAACAGTGCCGTCTGGTAACTCATCTTTTAAGAAATGTAGTTCGGGGAATTGGTCGGTTACTAACTCTTCGCCCCGCGACCAAATGAATAATTCTCCATTCCGTTTTACAATTTGTCCACGTATGCCATCCCATTTCCATTCGGCTTGCCAAGCGCTAGTTTCTCCCAAGTTCTCGGGTTCAGTTTCTAGGGCATAAGCCAAACAAAAAGGGTAGGGCCAACTATTATCGGTATTTACGTGAGCGCCAGCAATTAGCTCTTGATAGGTGATTTCATTTGGTAGCCATTTACCCATTATGCTGTGCATTATTTTGCTGCTGTCTTCTTCACTTTGTTTTGCAATAGCATTAACCAGCATTTTGTTAGAAACACCAATTCTAAAATTACCAGATATTAACTTGTTGAAAATGAAACGTTCTTGTGTATTTAGACTATTCCAAGCGTTTAAAATGTATTCTTTTTTAGCTTCATCCGTTTCGCCTTG
>SEDG01000476.1 GCA_004295885.1 Pedobacter sp.
TGAAGATCTGATCCATTAGTTGCCTCGAAAACAACATTAATTTCATCAAATTCTGATAAAAGGCTGGCTAAACCAGAACGGAATAGCGTGTGGTCATCAACAATTGCAATATTCATTATTTCGTTACTCATAAGCTAAGGATAAGGTATTTCAATCGAAATACAGGTGCCACTTGGAGTCGTCGAATTGATTGAAATTGTGCCATTAATTAAGTTAACTCTTTTAAACATCGAGTTTAATCCCATACCTAAATTCTTTGCCCTTATTTCTTCCATATCAAAACCAACTCCATTATCCTTTATCATTAAATGCACTTTTTCATCGGTTAAATAAGTTGTAACCTCAATTTGGGTTGCTTTAGCGTGCTTAATAATGTTATTTATAATTTCTTGCAATAGACGTAAAATAACTAGGTCTTTATTCGACGAAAAAATGTTAGCATTAACTAGTTCATTTTTCACTTTTAGTTTGTAATTTCCTATTTTTTTTAGGCGATCTAACTCTTGCTTTATGGCATTTCCTAAACCTGTTTGTATAATGAGTTCACCATGCATCAGCTTTGCGAGACCTCTTAATTCTTTTATCGAATCGTTAACGAGCGCTATGGATTCTGTTATTTTTTTCTCGAGCTTTTGAGGTTCTTTTAAATTAATAGAATTTAAAGTAAGGGCTGTTAAACTTAACAATTGGCCTATATTATCATGTAGATCTGCGGCTATGGTTTGCATGGTTTGCTCTTGTACCTCTATATGGGTTTTAAGTAGTTCAGCTTCATAATGTAGTTTGATTTCTTTTTTTTCGATGATGGTTTTTTGTTGTCGCCGACGATATAACAGAACAAAGTAAATGATAAAACTAGCAAGTATTAGAAATACAGAAATAGCCGCAAATAAAAGGGTATAAATTTCCATTTGTTCATCATTTACAGTCATCCGCAAGCTATTTACTACGATCTAATTTAAATGTAACTCCTATTGTTCCATAAAATAATAAGGTTATATAGTAAATAATATCACGACTTATTTTATTGTCTATTTGATGTTTGATGAAATAATTTGTTAAACCGAGATTCAACAATACTACAGCCGAATAAACAAGTAACGTTCCATTAAAATAGATAATGCTTTTTTTAAGTTCTTGTTCGTCTTTTTCAAATAGTTGCTTAAAAAGTAACAATGAGCAGAGAATAAAGATAGACAGCATCAGAATCAAAAAATTGGTTGGAAATCTGTTTAACGATTGGAGAAAGATGGTATTCAACGCCCCTATTATCAGCATACAAGGAATAGAAAACACCATTAATTTTTTTAAAGTTTGATTACTAAAAACGTAATAAAAAGCAATAGCAAAGCAGATGTACTGTATAGGTGAATAAATATGGTACAACGGCATACTGCTTTGTGACTTGGCAATTAAAACCCTACTTAGGACCTCGCTAATAAACGTGATACCCATAAAAAGGCAAAGTACTTTAAAAGCAGGGCTTAGCTTTTTAAATTTCCAAGCCCCACTTAAAAATACTACGAGAACGATAATTAAGTAAACGATAAATCTAGTCGTCATTACTATTGCCTTAGGCTGCCACAAACAGTTGGGCACGGATCTATATAGTCGTATGCCGGCCAATTGTTTATAATTGTATCTCCTGTTTTAGTGATTTTTGGCTGTTTGGTGGCGCCAATATAGATAAGGGTATAGGTTTTATCCTTTGGTCCAGTGCTCTTCGGGTGTTTAGCCATATAGAAGCTAATTCCAGTTAGGCTTTTATTTGCGAGAATTTTATCGAAAGGTATACGGTCGATGTAAAAACCTTCCAGTTTATCTTTAGAGGTTGTGCCTGAAGCTGCCATGATAGGTATTTTAGCGGTGTCATTTTCTTTTTTAAACTGCTTAATCAGTCTTGCTGCTAAATTTCTCTCGATAGTGTCAGAAGCACGAAGTGGTGCCAATTTAAAAGATGTTCTATTTGCTTCATCGAGAACTTCTTTACGAAAGGCTTCTTTTTGATCGATGAAATCTGTGGATGTTTTGCGGCCAGCAAAAAAACCAATGGCTAAACCTGCAATAAGCAGAACAAGAGGGAGCATAATTTTTTTCATTGTTGAGAGGGATTAAAGTGATTAATAAAGTTATACTAATTTCTTTATAATCTGTTAAGCAACAGTGCTCTTATCACCTTTTTTCTTACCGTAAAAATACCCTGTTAAATAGGGCGATTAGACGTTTTAATTCGCAAATATACCAAGCTAAATTTGATCGTATTAAAAGTTTGAACATTAAATCACCCTAAAAAACAATCATTAAATTAAAAATTATGAAAAATTACGCTCTCAAAATTGCAATTCTATTTTGTGCAATAATCGT
>SEDG01000477.1 GCA_004295885.1 Pedobacter sp.
TTTGCAATTTATTACCGCTGATGGAAGCATCATTTCTGCAAGACCAAGTGGCACAGAGCCTAAAATTAAGTTCTATTGCAGCGTAAATACGCCGCTAGAAAGCGCAGAAGACTTTAAAGATACTGAAGAAAAACTAGCAGAAAAGATTAAAACAATAATGGAGGATTTGCAAGGATAATTAATTGTTAGTCTGAGCGGAGTCGAAGACTCATCATTAAAATATGGGTTGGTGTTTTACATCAACCTTTTTTGTTGCCTATTATTTCGAAGAATTGCTTGAACTTGTCACACTAAAACCGTAAGCTAAGCAAACGGCAACGAACTAACACTGAAACGAATATATGAAGAAAAACATAATAGTAGCATCTTGCCAAGAAATGACCACATTTCACAGGCTTAAATAAGGTTTGTTCGAGACTTCTCCCAGATTTGTTCGAGAAACCTTGCTTTAAAGGCCGATTCTCCGAACAAATCTGGGAGGAATGTGGGAGCAAACACCCACAATTATTCGCTCTGACAGCGTAAAAAAATATTTTTTTCTTAAAAGTTTTACACTGTTTTTACTTTTACTCTAAAATCGCGAACGAATTCACGTAGCTATATTATAGCTCGAGATTTGGTCACTCTGGAGAATGACGCCTAATTTTTAACTACATCCCAGAGTGATTTCAGTTTTACCAAAACGGTTTTACCCTTCAAATCATTTTGGTCAAACGTAATAATCTTCTCTTTTCCTGCCTCCAAATCGAAATAGTTTTCACTTAATTTTCCTTTGTAGCCAGCAATATCTACAAACACATATTTAGCAAAACTTGAAGATTTTAAAATGATTTGATTTCCTTTAATTTGATAAGTAATTTTCGGATTAACCAACTTTAAATCTTTTGGTTTAACGATATCCCTTTCAACCTTAAGATCATCCCTATAGGCTTGTTTTACTGCATACCAAGCTGCCTTTGGTGCTCTATCGTAATAATCTGTAATGCTCCAACTTGCCACTGGCCAACAATCATTTAACTGCCATAGCAAAGTTCCCATATTGTAAGGCGCTTTACTTCTATGTATCAAAATCATATTCTTGAAACCATAGTATTGCACACATTGGGTGAGATAAGTATAATCTTCAACTGAAAGTTTATTGATTTTGGCCGAGTCAATTATATAGTTTTGGAGATAAATATTCAGCTTTGCAAAACCATTCCCCGCCTTTTGATGGTCGTTTAAAACTTTAGAGAACAAATACCGATCCTGCGGTTGTGTATAAGCTAGAACGCTCGCATAATTCGGCATAGCCTGCATTCCGTACTCACTTACAAACCTTCCTGTTTTATTTTCAAAAGCCTCAAAGTCTTCATTACCCCACCAAACACCCCAATAATGACTATCACCCTCAGTAAAGCTATTTTTAACACCCCATCCATATTTCGGAGATGTGCTGATGTAAGGCCTACTATGGTCAACTTCCTTTACCCATTTTGGGATACTGTCTCTAAATAGTCTGGTGTAATCATCCCACAATTTAACCGAATCTTTAGGTTTAATTCGATATTGATTTTGCCATCCCCAACGGTTAAAAGCTTCATCAATTTCATTGTTACCACACCATAAAACAATACTTTTATGATGTCTCAATCGCTTTACTTGATATTTTACTTCATCTTTTACATTGGCAAAAAATGCTTTGTCTCCTGGCACCATTGTTCCTGCAAACATAAAATCTTGCCAAACGTAAATCCCTAATGAATCGCACAAATCGTAAAATTCATCCGCTTCATAAATCCCTCCACCCCATACTCGTAGCATATTCATATTGGCATCTTTTGCCATCATCAACATTTTGCGATAATCATTTTTAGTCATTCGGGTTACAAATGCATCAGATGGGATGTAGTTTGCCCCCTTCATATAAACAGCTTTTCCATCAATCTTAAAATAGAATGATTTACCATCTTTATCTGGCTGTTGCACCAACTCTACATTTATGGGCGCTACAAAAGGTTTTTCGGCAGGCTTGGAATTATAGCTTTCCAATCTCACTTCTTTCCAAATGCCAACACCTGTTAATTTCGGACCCCAATCCCAGCCAAACTGAAATTGTGCCTTGCGTACATAAGCTCTAGGATTGTCCGGAATAAAATATGGTAAATCAGCCTTTGCAATGGCATCAACTTTGTTTTGTGCTGAATAGAAACGAACTAATATTTGATTGCCTTTTGGTTTAACAAAGCGTTTCACATCAACGGTCCACTGACGAAACATGTTATCGGCTTTTAAAATTAGTTGACTATTTAAATAAACATCGGCATAGGTATCTAATCCATCGAAAACTAAATCTATATGATGAAGACCAAGTGATTTAGCGGCACTTTTGCAGGATACCATTTAGCATCATCTTGTTCTTGAAAAACCCAATTGGTAGTTAATTTTTGCTTTAAGATTTGCGCATCCGCCTTGATGGCGAATAATAGTAAAAGAATTAAAACTGTATATTTTACTTTCATTATTTTGACTTGTACAACCCCAACTCAGTAATTGTCGGATTTAACCTTGATGATAGAATGTTTAACCTCACCTCCTTCGCACTTATAGTTTTAAAACGCAATAGCCTTTTATAACCAATTGTAGTGCCTTGGGTAATCGTTTTCCAATCGTCCCCATCTTTATATGCTAACACAAACTTTTCTACTCTTTGGCCAAGGGCGATGTTTTCTTGGAGCAATAAAACATCAAACTCAACTGGTTTTGAAAAGGTAAGATTAATGGTAGCAGTGGTATCTTTAGGCGAGGCAACATAATAGGTATTTTGACTGCCATCTAAAAT
>SEDG01000478.1 GCA_004295885.1 Pedobacter sp.
CTACTCAACATCTTCCATTTTACATTTTACCTCTTCCATATCTAACAAAGCCCCTAAATATTCGTACTTTTGCGCTTTACATAACAACACAGCGTGAAGTATCCAAATTTTAAAGACCTCATCTTATTCGAAAACGACGATTACATCGTTGTAAACAAACCTCCTTTTATCGCTTCGTTAGATGAACGTACTGCTGGTGCCGAAGTCAATATCCTTCGCATGGCGAGACAATATTCAGATGATGCTCAAGTTTGTCACCGATTAGATAAAGAGACTTCTGGTGCGATCGTAATTGCTAAAAATCCTGATGCTTACCGTAATTTGGCCATGCAATTTGAGCGTAGGAAAGTTAAAAAGGTTTATCACGCTGTGGTAGATGGCCAATGGCAATTTGATAACTTATTCGTCGACCTTCCAATTCTCAACGATGGCAATAAAAATGTGACGATTGACAGGGCAGAGGGCAAACGTGCAGAGACCTATTTTAACACATTAACACATTACAAACATTATACTTTAGTGGAGTGTAAGCCAGTTACTGGGCGAATGCATCAAATTCGTATACACTTGGCAACCCAACGTGCAGCCATTTGTGGCGACCACATGTATAAGGGTAAGCCAGTCTTTTTATCGGCGCTTAAAAAAGGTTATCGTTTATCTAAAGATGAGGAAGAACAACCTATCATGAAGCGGTTTGCTTTGCATGCAAAAGAAATAACCTTTAAGGGCTTAGATGAGCAAGATATTGTTATCGAAGCTCCATACCCAAAAGATTTTACAACCCTATTAAAGTTGTTAGATAAATTTGATTCTTAAGTAATTTAGCGCTCTTCGAAATAGCTAACTTCTATTCTTAATATTCAACCATGTTAACAAAAACAAACAGATTTAGGATGTTTTTGAAATCGAAATTTGATTCAATCCCAAGTCAAAAAGTAAAAACAGATATTTTAAATGCCCTTCCGTATTGGTCGGGAGCTGTAATTGCCGGTATTGTTGCTGTAATTTATGCCAAATTGTTCTCTTGGGCAGAAGAAGGTACTCATCTTTTGTACGAGCATGCTAAATGGATGTTTTTTTTGGTAACCCCCATTGGTTTTGTTCTGGCAACTTGGATGGTAATTAAATATTCACCTTTTGCTAGAGGAAGTGGAATTCCACAAGTAAGTGCAGCTATCGAGCTCTCTAATCCTAAGCATAATTACAAAGTAAACTCCTTGCTCAGCTTGAAAGTGGTTATTGTGAAGATAGTATCCAGCTTAATTATGGTTTTTAGTGGAGGTATTGTAGGTAGGGAAGGTCCCACCATCCAAATTTCTGCAGCTATCTTCAAAAAAATTAATGATTCGCTACCTTCTTGGTATCCTAAAATTTCTAAAAGAAATATGATAGTTACGGGCGCAGCTGCAGGTTTGGCGGCCGCATTTAATACGCCTTTGGGAGGAATTGTTTTTGCCATAGAAGAGTTAACAAAAACACACTTTAGTTTCTTTAAGTCGGCCTTGTTAACTGGTGTTATCATCGCAGGACTTACTGCGCTTAACTTTTTGGGCCCATATCTTTATTTAGGTTATCCTCAGTTGGGTAAAATTGAAATAAGTATTGTATTGATTATTATACCGTTAGCCTTGTTAACCAGTGCAATTGGTACTTGGATGTGTAACATCATCTTGTATATTTTTAAAGCGAAAGCAAGCTTTCCGAAAAAATACCACAAATACATTTACGTGGTTATCTGCGGATCATTGATTGCTGCCTCTGCTATTTTTATAGACGTAAGAACATTTGGCTCGGGTAAAGAAATTATGGTTGCTACGCTGTTTAGCAACAACAAACAAGTAGAATGGTATATTCCTATTATCAAGATTTTAGGCTCAATCTTATCATTTACAACAGGCGGAGCGGGAGGGGTTTTTGCACCATCTTTAACTGCTGGAGCAAGTATTGGTGCTTTGGTTGCTGGTTGGCTTAATTTAAGTGCCAGCTCAACAAATCTATTAATCCTTTGCGGAATGACAGGTTTTTTAACTGCGGTTACGCGAAGCCCATTTACTTCTTCAATTTTAGTTTTGGAAATGACCAATACCCATGATGTAATTTTTTATATTATGCTAAGTGCACTATTTGCTAATTTAATAGCGAATCTTATTAGTAGGCACTCATTTTACGACCAATTGAAAAATCAGTATATACATGAAGTTCATCAGAATGAGCTTCAGTTAAATAAGTAGATTAAAGTTTTACGTGATAAGTTCAAGTTATCTCCACTTACAACGTACAACTTAATAGTTATAACTCTATTCTGCTCTTTTTAAACCGAACTTCTCTATTTTACTATATAAATGACTGCGTTGGATTTC
>SEDG01000055.1 GCA_004295885.1 Pedobacter sp.
AGAGGTGTGGTAGCATTGTTATCTAAGTAAATCGGAAGTTCCATTATATATTTTTGTTCTTATTAATACACAAAGATACAAAAAAAGTTTCCTAACAATAATAGATTATAGCTATGAACCTATAGTTAAAACTTGCATTTTTACATTCACATAACCGTAGCTGCCATGAATAAGATTGAACATATCGGCATTGCCGTAAAAAACCTGACTAGTTCGATAGATATTTATCAACGTTTGTTGAATACCGATTGTTATAAAACTGAGCTAGTTGCATCAGAATACGTGAATACTGCCTTTTTAAAACCTGGAGAAAACAAGGTAGAGTTGTTGGAAGCAACATCACCGGAAAGCCCCATTGCTAAGTTTTTAGAAAAAAAAGGAGAGGGCATTCATCACATTGCTTTTTTGGTGGATGATATCCTGGAAGAAATGGAAAGGCTTAGAAAAGAAGGATTTACCTTACTAAATGATGCGCCTAAAAAGGGAGCAGATAACAAAATGGTTTGTTTTGTACATCCTAAAGAAACCAATGGGGTTTTAATAGAGCTTTGCCAGGAAATTAAGTGGGTATAGTTGGTTCATTGGTTCATTTTTTCATTGGTAGCGTGTGGAAATAGTATGGATTTGATGTTTTGAACTAATGACACTAATGAACTGATGAACAATAAATTACAGAAATGACTGATACGACCTCTTTACTTAAATTAATTTCCAAACACTTCGATGTTCCTGAAAACATTAGCGAAGCCCATTTACGTGAAGTATTAATTAAAACATTTGAATATTTGGTGGAAGATGATTTCCCTAAATTACTACAGGTTTTATATCGTGCGGATGTAGACCAATATAAACTAAAAGATTTATTAGAAAACACTGAGGGTAAAAGTACAGCAGAAATTATAGCTGATGCTTATATAGAAAGGCAAAAAGCCAAGGTAGAAACTTGGAAGAAGTATAGTAGTTGAGACGTGAGAAGTCCGGAAGTCCGATGTCCGATGTCCGAAGTCGGTTGTTGGAAGTTCGATGTCAGAATAATGAGGGTTTAGGGATTCATTTATTGATTAAAACTGTAACAAACCTTAACGAATTTTATCTATTCCCTAAAACTGAGCTATGCAACAAATTATACCTTATCCCAACGTTTCAGAAGCCATATCATCATTAGACAATGGTGGTAGGTTTTATAACCTTTTTACAAAAGCAGCCGATGGCGAAATTAACGTAGCCGAGTTAGCTAAGGTAGCAGGGTTATTTAACGAGAAGCAAAAATTGATTTTATTTTTAGAGCTTTCTTTGTCCCAGTTAACTAAGGAAGATCAAATTGAAGTTATTTCTAGGTTGGATGATCAATTAAGAAAGGATTTCTTGAAGTACAAAGCTTTGGAATTAATGGCTTCAGAGGCTGAGGGGCGTGGTGTGTTATCGGCCAATGCCATCATTACTGGAGTGCCAATAATAAAGGATTCGAAATCAGAATTTAAGGGGATCATTCTCATTCCCATCTCTACTGGAAAGGTAACCACATTTATCCCCATACCCATTATTGATCAATATGATATTTATGAAATAAAGGATGATCATTCTTCTGAAACCTTTTTGATTGCCCATTACCATGGTAAAGATAAATTACCCTTAGCACAAATAAAGGTAGCTGGGGTCCTCAAAAAATTAGAGGTAGAAAAAGATGGGGTAAAAAGTTTTAGGAAATTTTTGGAAATCAATTATTACCAATTGCCATAAGTTTTGCCTCTTCTCAATTATTGGGTTACACGCCTGATGAAAAATTAGAATTCTTAATAAATTTCGGCGCTGCCCTGTGCTTAGTTGCCTGTTCATAAGCATAAGCAATACCCAAGATCACGGGTTCTTGGTAGGCACTGGCAAAGATGGATAAACCTACTGGAAGCTCGTAGATTCTCCCCATCGGAACGGTAATGTGAGGGAAACCTGCCATGGCAGCTGGTGATGCAAAATAGAAACCACCTCCCGAATCACCATTAAAAAGATCAATTAGTGATGGAATACCATAACTGGTGCCTGCAATAGCATCCAATTGGTTCTTCTCTATGATATCGCTGATGATTTTTTTAGCCGAATTAACCTTTGCTAGCGATTCCTTATAGGCTGCGCTATTCAAATCAGGAGCTTTATCGCTAGCTTCTAGGTTTTCCTGCTTAAAGTAAGGCATAGCCGTACTTTCGTTTGCTTTATTAAAAGCAATAACCTCACTCAAAGTTTTTACTTTAGCATTAGCTGTTGCTAAATAAGCATTTAAGCCTGCTTTAAATTCGGGCTGTAAAACGCTAGCATTAATATTGCGCATTTCTTTTTGCAGTTCTATCTCTATAACCTCGGCACCAAGCTCCTTAAATTTCTCGATAGCTGCTTTGTATAAACCAACCACACCTTCGTGACCATTTAAAAACGATTTCTCAAATCCAATCTTCTTTCCTTTAAGTGCGTCTGCTTTTAAAAATTGGGTATAATCGGGATAGGTTTTACCTTCACTTGTTTTAGTAATCTCATCTGCTGTATCAATTCCTGTTAAGGCACCTAATAAAATTGCAGCATCTGTTACACTTCTAGTCATTGGTCCGGCTGTATCTTGCGTGAAAGAGATAGGAATAATACCGCTTCTACTTAATAGACCTACTGTTGGTTTCAGGCCTACAACTCCATTGAAACTCGATGGAGCAATAATAGAACCGTTGGTTTCTGTGCCAATGGCAACAGCACATAGATTAGCCGATACTGCAGAGCCCGAGCCAGAACTAGAACCACTCGGACTTCTATCTAAAATATAAGGATTTTTGGTTTGTCCACCTCTGCTGCTCCAACCACTACAAGGCCTGTTAGACCTAAAGTTTGCCCATTCGCTCAAATTGGTTTTTCCTAAAATCACAGCTCCGGCAGCACGTAATTGTTTAATGATAAATGCATCCGCCGATGCGATATTGCCAACTAAAGCTAGCGAACCAGCGGTTGTTTGCATTTTATCTCCTGTATTTATATTGTCCTTAATTAAAACAGGAATGCCGTGCATAGGTCCACGCACTTTCCCGGCTTTTCTTTCGGCATCCATTTCACTTGCGATAGCTAATGCATCGGGGTTTAATTCAATCACCGCATTTAATTTCGGACCAGCTTTATCAATTGCCTCGATCCTTTTTAAATATATTTTACTAAGGGATTTAGCGCTTTGTTTGCCAGACTGCATCATTTCCTGCAGTTGTGTAACCGTAACTTCGTTTAAGTTGAAGTTGTCTGCAAAACTGCTTTCGTTTGAAACAATAGGTTCAGTCGTTAACGCATTTGCTGTACCAATGCCAATTGTAGAGATTACACCGGCGGCTGCACCATTTTTGATAAAGTTTCTTCTATTCATTTGTAAGGATGATTGAAAAATAAATATAGGGAGAAAAGTCGGGAAAGAAGAGTTGAGTTGTGGAGGCGTTGAGTTGGTTAGTTGTTGAGTTGTGGAGTTGGTAAAGTTGGGTACCTAAAAAACATAAGCCCTTGAACTATTCTCCAGGGCTTATGTTTCGGTTTTAGATCACTACTGTTTTAGTAGTGGTGTTGCCAGGCATATCTGTTGCCTCTGCAACGATTTTTGTGCCAGCTAAATTGTCATTTGCGAGGGTTGTCTGGTAAAACCAGTCTACGCTGTTTGCAGCCAAAATAGCCAAACCACTTTCAATTAAGGTGTCGCTGGCATCGTAAATGGAGACTTTTACTGCCATGACTCTAAAATTGTCTATGACTCTTGCCCTAATTTTGTCACCAATTTGACCGAGGTAGTTGTCGGTATCAATTAACCTGATTTCTGGCGCCTTGCAAAAATCTGCTAGTGCCAAGTTATAGGCTGATGTGCCAGGCTTGGCAAACTTTTGGTAAAATGCCAACAAATCTGGGTCGCCGACGATACCTCTTGCGTAAATTACCGCCTCCTTGAATTTGTACTTTACCTCTTCCTGTTTATTGGTGTAAACTGGATTTTTTACTTTTCTCTTTAATCTAGAGATTACCGTTTGGTTACTCCCAAAGTTTTTAAATACTACTAGGTTACCCACTCGTCCACGAGCGCCAAACATTACTTCATTGTTTTCAGACTTAGCCATGTTTTCTAATTTTTAAATTGTTAAATAATTAATTTATTTACATCTGTTTTTTGTACCGGTAGCTGATGTATGGTGTAAAGGTGAGGCTTGTAAAAATGATGGAATTCGTTTTTGGCGTTTTTGGCGCATTTATACGCATTTGTACGTTTTTGGCGTATTTTTGATGTTGTTGCGTTATTCTTTTCTTGAACTATGCTGTCCCCCTCTTGAGAGTTTACTCCGATTAATCGGAGGGGTAAGGGGGAGGTTTTGTATATAAAACTTACCCAACGTAAAGGCTTGCCTCGGCTCTTGACAGCCGAAGGGGTCAAGTCCTTTTTGCTTGAACCAAAAGGACCAAAAGTTCAAGGCTGTGAATGCCATGTCGGAATAATACGTCAATTGTTTTGAGCCGCAAGCTGAGCCGTTCAGCTGAAAAAGCCTCAAGTTTTTCGGTTGTAGTAGTTTTGTTTTTGCCCTCAAGATTGCTTCGCAATTCTCCACCTTGCTGATATTAAGCTAGAGAGAGGTTAACTCTTTAAACAATTAACTATTCTTCCTTCCCTTGCATTCAAGGCCGTCCTCGTACTTAGGGAAGTTAGTCGTGTTATGAAGGGTTGCAAACTCCCAAATCCCTCAGCTCTCATACCGTCATATCGAACGGAGCCCACCTGTCCCGACTTCTTCGGGAGCGAGGAGATATCTATGAGTTAATAGCCGCTTTCACCGTCGGTATAGGCTCGGTATACCGTCGGTTCACCGTCGAAATGGGCTTTTCGACGGTGAACCGACATCCAATTGACGGTGAAGCGACGGTGAAATGATGGTTTTTTTTGAAATTGTTGAGTTGTTAAGGGGTTAATTTGATGAGTTGTGAACCGACAAGGCTTAACGAAAACCCTAACTCATTGCCAATTTCGTAATTTGCTAAGAACCACTATTATGAAATTCATAATTGGGCTTCTTCGACGATTTTCAATCTGCTAAAAATGCACCACCGTGCGCTAAATGCTTGATATGTAATTAACTTTGTGTTGTTATACCTAACATTTACCAAATGAGAAACAACAATGGAGACTTTAAAAAGATTGATATTTTACACTGCCGACTTAAAGGCAATAACTGGAAAGGGAGATAGAACCTGCCAAAATATAATGGCGCAAATGCGTGACTTTTTTGAATTGAAAAAATGGCAACAACCTACGGTTTACCAAGCCAGTGATTTTTTGGGCATACCCTTAGAGCAACTGGTGAGTTTTATTAAGGTTTGAGCATGAATTATTATTAGTGGTACTAAGGAATTTATTTTCCTTTTAGCATTTCTATTTTTTCTCTTTCGCTAGCTAATAAACGCTCGTATAGTTCTACAACTTTGTCTATGGGGTTAAATGTGCAATGCTGACGGAAATCTCCAGTACTGTTGTCATTAAAGTTATTGAAATAATTGAATATTGATTCTTCTGTGAATCCTTTAATGGCATCTGCAGTAACACCCAAAACAGTAGCAATTTTATCTAAAGTAGAATCTTCAATTTCTTCGCTTTGCTCTAGCTTACTTATGGCTTGTTGGCTGATGCCCAATTCTGTAGCAAGGTATTCTTGTTTCATACCACGCAGTTCACGTATGCGACTAACTTTTCTGCCGATATGCAAGCGATTGGCTTTTTCTGAAGTTTCCATTTTCAAATATATTTATTTTTTCGAGAGCTAATTATTAATGCTTGCACAACAAACATTGCAATAGCACTTTTTTGTCTATTTTATTAATAATTAAAGATAATAAAAAGGGACTTGTTAGAGGTGATTTTTTAATAAAAAATAAGGTTTTGAAGATAGAAAGTCGGGAGGAGAAAATTATTTAACTGAGAGTAAAGTTAGGATAAGCTACGATAAGAGCACAAGACTTGAAAACGACTTGCCAGTTATTATTTTCATATAACAATGGAGACTTAATAAGATTAATAAATTGAAAAAATGGCCATAACCCAATGTTTACCAAGCGAGCGCTTTTCTGAGCGTACCAATAGAACAACTATTGAGCTTTATTAGGATTTGAGAGCAGAACCAATAATTGAATTTACGGTTAACCGTAATTGATAAGATTATTTAATCGATACTTTGCATACGATTTAATTAATCAAAATTATTATGAAAAGATTCTCTTTATTACCTCTCCTTATTCTATTAATCTTATCAGGATGTACAACCAATTATTATCTAGTAGTTTCGGATAGTGAAATACCTGTCTACTCAACAGCAAACAGAAATGATGAAATTTTTAAAATTTCTGCTGAAAAGCCATTTGTAGTAAAAGGAAACAAAGAAAAAAGGCTAACTACGTTTGGTGTTTATTCGGGTTATTCTACCTATAAATCTTCATGGAGACTATTAGCAAAACTTAATAAAAAACAAGCTGATGGATTAACCTTCACTAATGAAAAAGGTTATGCTTATAACACAAATTCAAAAGCCAATTATAGCGGAACAAAAAGTACTTATAGTGGAGGCACAGTTCAAGTAAAAGGCTATACTAGAAAAGATGGCACCTATGTTAGACCTCATACAAGGTCTGCACCTAGGCGAAATTAACCAAGCTGTTTTCTGCTACCTAAAAATTACGGCGATATAAGGTATTTGCTATCAAATGTTCATATTGTTTACATTTTAGGTTTAATGGATTATTCCAATTAGCTTTAGATAATCTATAATTAACTCTCTAATGTCATGATATTGAAGATTGACAATTCTTATTCTCATAATAAGATTATAGATTCCTTTAATATGATAATATTATAAATGAAAAAGATACAACCAAAGTTCATTGGCAACAATCCAAATGGTGAGGATTTATTTGAAGGTCAAGCTCAAAAAAAAATCGCAGTAAGTATTAAAGACTTAATTACTGATGATACTTTGACACAAAAACTAATTGGAATAGAAGGGAAGTGGGGTTCTGGTAAGTCAAACCTAATAAAAATTCTTCAAGACCTGCTTAAAAATTCTCATCACTTTTACATATATGATGCTTGGGGGCATCAGGAAGATTTACAAAGAAGAACCTTTTTAGAAGAGTTAACTAATAACTTAATCGTTCATGAATTAATTGAAGAAAAGAGATGGAGTAAAAGGCTATCTAATCTTTTGTCAAAAAAGCAAACTACTAAAAGTAAATCATCTCCAAAACTGAGTACTGGAATTATACTTGCCGTCGGCGTAACGATTTTAACCCCACTAGTCAAAGTTGTAGCAGACCTTGATAGTGATAGTTCTTTCAAGATTGTAGTTGCTCTTTCTCCATTATTTGCATTGTTTATCTTCTGGTTTAGCGAATCTTATAAAAAAGGAAAATTTTTGTATCCAAATAATCTTTTTTATTTATATAAAAAGAAAGAATTAGAGAATAAAACAAAAACTTTAACACTCGATAAAGAACCGTCGATGGCAAATTTCAGTGATTGGATGTTTAAGCTTTCATATAGCCTAACAGGAAAAAAACTTATAATTGTTTTTGATAATATGGATAGATTGCCACCTAACAAAGTTCATACTTTATGGTCTTCAATTAACACTTTCTTCTCAGACAAGAGTTTTGAAAATATATGGGTAATTATCCCTTTTGATCGAGAACATATTAATGAAGCATTTGAGAAAGGTATTGGTAAAGAATTTATAATGAAGACTTTTCCAATAATTTACAAGGTATCACAACCAGTGCTGACGGATTGGCATAAATTTTTCAAAAATATTTTTTTCGAAGCGTTCAGCGATTTTGAAACTGAAGAATTTGTAGACGTAAGAACGTTATATGATTTATTAAATGAAAAAATCACTCCTAGATCAATAATTTCGTTTATAAATGAACTGGTGGCAATTAAAAGGATTGTATCTTCAGAAATTGAATTAAGATATATTGCATTGTTCGTTCTGACAAAGGATGAGATTGAATTAAACCCAATATCGGTTATATTAGAAATGCCATTTTTAAAAAGATGTAGTAATATATTTTTAAATGATAATTCAGTTCAAGAGAAAATTTCTTCATTATTCTATAATGTGCCATTAAGTTCGGCTAGTCAAGTTTTATTGGAACGTGAAATTAATTTATGTATAAGAAAAGATAGTAAAGAAGATTTTAAAGCATTGTTAAAACACACACATTTCTTTGACATTCTAATTAAAAATATACATTCAGGTAATCTAGACGTGGTTAATACGATTCTTTCATTAGATACACTGGAATTTGATGCAGATGATAAAAATGCCGAAAATTTAAAAGAAGTTTGGTTTAAGCTTAATAAAGAATTTATTAAGACAATAGCTGTGGATCAATATTTCAAAAAGGAAAATGAAATCTTATTAAAAAGATGCGATCCCTTATCACGAGATGCGCAAATAAAATATTTTATAAAAGGGATTAAGTCTGTTGATAATTTATTTGGAGATAACTATTACAAAGCCTTAAACCTTTTATCCATAACTCTTAAATCGTTAAGTGTTGACATAGATCTTTATTTGTCGGGTATTCTCATGGAGCCTGACCAATATCTAAATTATATTCAAGAAGCTGGTGAAGACTTTGCTAAATTTAAAGTTATTACAGATGAAAATGATTTGATTGAATTTATTTTAATGAAAATAGATGCAAATGATTTGGTTACAGATAACATATTTTATATAAAAAATGAATACAATTTCACTAAAGTAACTGACCACCTTAAAGAATATATAGATAATTCAAAAATAAATTCTGAGAATGTAAGAAAGATTTATACGCTTTTAAAAGCTCTTACTAAAGAAAAACCAATTCCTATATTATCAGATGTTGAAATATATCAAATTGCGTCAGCTCTTGCACCTGAGAATGAATTTTATAACGATTTAGTAGCGATGAGAATTACAAGAGGGACTTCATTTGGATATAGCCTTGCTTTATTGGATACCCCATTAACTGCACCAGACGAAGTTCAGATTTTAGAGGTCACCAAAAATATAGAATTTTATAAAAGCTATGGAAACTTATTATTGATGACCAAAACTGCAACTAATGAACTTTTGAATAGAGTATTGATTAACCTAACTTCAAAGAGTGTGGCCGTTAGAGGAGCTAGCTCTTTGAATGTGGAGACTATCTTGCCGTCATTTACTCAAATAGTTAGCAACAGTGGAATTGCAGCTGATAAATTATTCAATAGATTGGATGCTTGGTATAGGTTTGCTGTTAAAGTAATAGATCAAGATAACATTAATGCAATAGTATCTGATGTCTTTGTTTATGAAACTGCTTTATCTTGTAATAATACGTTATCCAAGTATCTTATGTCTTGTTTTAAAAAATCTTTAAAGGGGTTGTCTGCAGAAAAATGGGAAGAAGAGATTTCTTTAGATAGTCAGTTTTTTAGAAGTATGCTTTTTCTAGTTAAGCACGATAAAATAAAAGTTTTCAATCCTAGCTTTTATAATGCTTTAAAGACTATTTTAATTAAAATTGGAAAAGGCGATTTAACTATTAATGCAATACCAGAATGGGATTTTTTAAAAACTAGGTTAGATGCCTCAAAATTTAAAAGCACTCTTAAGGACATCAGGGATGGTTTTATTCTTTCTTATAATATATCAACTCCACAGTTTTTATACTTTTTTGAAATGTTAATTAAATATGGCGCATTAGAAGAAAGAGCAGAAGATGTTATTAGAAGAATATTGACGCCTGTAATGAATGATGAAGAAAGTTTAAATATTTTGGTAAGCAACATAGAACTTATTGCAAGTTTAGTTAAGATGGTTGGGAATGAAGGGAAAGATTTTGTTGAATTGTTTGTAGAAAAAGCCAAAATCAGCAATAGTGTTGATGTGGGTCGGTTTTTAGATTTGATTTCACATCGCTAGTAGCTAGTAAAATGTTTACAATCAATCTAATATTTTGTGCTTTTTTTGGCAGCAGATGGTAATTAAACGCAAGTTAGAATTATAGAATTGATGATGATTACTACAATAAATCTTCTTATCGGTTATATATTCTCTTTCTTTCAAAAAAATCTAAATACCATTTGTATTTAAAAATAAAAATAATGATATTTGCATCCTCTAAAATAGAGGTGAAAAAAGACAAATAGAAAATGTCATTAGTGATATTGCCAGCAAATTGCAATCGAGCTTATTGATTTTTCAACATAAATAACTTAAATAATATTCAAATGAAAAAAGATTTGCATCCATCAAGCTACAGATTCGTAGTATTTAAAGATATGTCTAACGAGTATCAGTTTTTAACCAAATCTTGTGTTGAGACTAAAGAAACTATTAAATGGGAAGATGGAAATGAGTATCCATTGTATAAATTAGAGATTTCTCATACTTCTCACCCTTTTTACACTGGTAAAATGAAATTGGTTGATACAGCAGGTCGTATCGATAAATTTAAAACTCGTTACGCAAAGAAATAATTTCAGCGAAAGCAGAAAAAAATCGAAAGTCCCGTGCATTGCTCGGGACTTTTTTTATTTTTGTTGCTTATGGCAATCAATCTATTTGATGATACGTCTTGGCGCTCGCTCAGACCACTTACTTTTACAAGACCCGTAGCTGATTTACGCGTAGGGAGAGGACTTCAAATTACTAACCGTAGGCAGAACATCGGCTAAGCTAAGCAGTACCAATGTTTTTTTAGGAGATAACATTTTTGTAGAAGAAGGTGCAACGGCCGAATGTGCTACATTTAATAGTTTACAAGGACCAATTTATTTGGGAAAAGATAGTCAGGTTTGGGAAGGATCTTTTATAAGAGGCTCGTTTGCCTTATGCGAAGGGTCTTCTGTTAAAATGGGCGCTAAAATTTATCCTCAAACTACAATTGGTCCACATAGTAGGGTTGGTGGCGAAATTAACAATGCTGTAATTTGGGGATATTCGTCTAAAGGACATGAAGGTTATCTAGGTAACTCGGTAATGGGACAATGGTGTAATATTGGGGCTGATACCAATAATTCTAATTTAAAAAACAATTATGCCGAGGTAAAATTGTGGGATTATGAGAATGAAAGTTTCCGTAAAACAGGTTTGCAATTCTGTGGTTTAATCATGGCAGATCATGCTAAATGTGGAATTAATACCATGTTTAACACTGGAACGGTTGCGGGTGTAAGTGCTAATGTTTTTGGTGCTGGTTTTCCTCGAAATTTCATTCCAGATTTTGCTTGGGGTGGCGCACACGGTTTTGAAGTTTATACGTTAAATAAAATGTTAGAAACCGCTAAACTAGTTTACAATAGAAGGGGGATGGAATTGGATGAAGTTGAAGTAGCGATAATAACTGAGGTTTTTGAAAGAACCAAGTCGTTGAGGCATTTTTAGGGAGGGGTTGTGATTTGCTCTCCTTTTATTCATTTGAACAGTTTAGCACAGTTAGGTAACGGCATCGTTAAAATTGGTGCACAGAATTGTCACCAAAACGAAAGTGGAGCTTATACAGGTGAAATCTCTGCTAAGATGATTAAATCAACAGGTAGCGAATACGTATTGGTTGGTCACTCAGAACGCAGACAATATTTTGCAGAATCCGATGAGCTATTGGCTTCAAAAACAGTAATCGCTTTGCAGAACAATTTAGTGCCTATCTTTTGCATTGGCGAGACTTTAGATGAAAGAAACAACGGAAGTTATTATCACGTTTTAGAGTCTCAATTAGAAAATGGTGTATTCGGATTAAGTGCTGAAGATTTTGGTAAAGTGATTTTAGCTTACGAACCAGTTTGGGCAATTGGTACAGGTTTAACAGCGTCGCCAGAGCAAGCGCAAGATATACATGCTTTCATCAGAGCTAAAATTGATGCAAAGTACGGAATGAGCGTGGCTGATGATACTACAATTTTATATGGTGGAAGTTGTAATCCGAAAAACGCAGCAGAATTATTTGCTCAACCAGATATTGATGGTGGTTTAATTGGTGGTGCTTCTTTAAAGTCTCGTGATTTTGTAGACATCGTTAAAACTTTCAATTCTTAATGGAGTACAAAAAAGTAACCTTCAGTTTTACTGACATACAGGAATATCAAAAAGATATTTTGATTGCAGAACTTGGCGACATCGGCTTTGA
>SEDG01000056.1 GCA_004295885.1 Pedobacter sp.
CAAGACCCTCAAAATGGCTCTTATAAAATGTCTAGAAATCCAACTGCTTTAGGCAATGCTTGGATTGTGCAAGGTGTTCAGTTTGTAAAAAATGCTGATGAGGAAATGAAAGCAATTAGTAGTTTTGACCCTAAACAAGAAGCTATTATAGATGAGCAATACAAAAAACTAATCGACACTACTCGTTTAGGTGCTGATCCAACTGCATTTATCAAGATGGAAAAATATCATCCAGACCATATCGAATATTCTTATAGTGCACCAAGAGATGTAATTGCGGTGTTCTCTGAGGTTTACTATGATAAAGGGTGGAACATGTACGTTGATGGAAAAGAGAAGCCATATTTTAGAGCCGACTATGTGTTAAGAGCAGCTCAATTAGAAGCGGGTAACCACAAAGTGGAATTCAAGTTTGAGCCTAAATCTTACTATACAGGAGAAAAAATCTCATTAGCGGGTTCTATATTGCTGCTTGCATTTTTAGGGTTCGGTATCTATACTGATAACAAGAAAAAGAAAGTAGCTTAGGTTACGCTAATACTTAAATATTTAAGCCGCAGATTCGCAGATTATTTATCATCTGTAAATCTGTGGCTTTTTCTTAGCCGGTTTTCGTGTATCGTTTTTCGTTGACCGTTTTTCTTCTAACGCACAACGGTCAACGAATAACCTTCTCCTTCTAACGCACAACGAAATAATCTCCACTTAACATATTGTTAATCTATCATTTGCAGTTTTGTAAATATAAAAACAACAATATGCCAGAATTATTTTTAGCTGTTTGTGTAATTGTAATCATCGCCTTTTTCTTTAGTCCGTATGAGTTGACTATGGAGGAGGAAGAAGATTAACATAATCATTTCCTTAAAAATAGATGTCAGTTTGCTGGCAATGGGCTTTTTACCTCCAAAATTTAGCGTATGGAAAAGAGAGAAGTAGAAATTGTAGTCATATCTGATGTACATCTAGGCACTTACGGTTGTCACGCCAAAGAACTCTTAAAATACCTTAAAAGCATCAAGCCAAAAAAAATTATTCTTAATGGGGATATCATTGATATTTGGCAATTCAGTAAAAGATACTGGCCAGAAACGCACATGAAAGTCATTAGAAAGTTGATGAAGTTTGTAGTTGAAGGTGTGCCAGTTTATTATTTAACGGGAAACCACGATGAGTTATTAAGGAAGTTCGCTGATTTGCACATGGGCGCTTTTCACTTACAAAATAAGCTGGTGTTAGATATCGATGGTGAAAAAGGCTGGTTTTTTCATGGTGATGTTTTCGACGTAACCATGCAACATTCTAAATGGCTCGCTAAGATGGGCGCCATTGGTTATGATAGTCTAATCTTGATCAACAGCTTTGTTAATTGGTGTTTGGCTTTAGTTGGTCGGCAAAAAATGAGTTTCTCCCAAAAGATAAAAGCAAAGTTCAAAGATGCGGTAAAGTTCATCAATAGTTTTGAGCAAACTGCTGCGGAATTAGCGATCGAAAAAGGATACGAATATGTTGTTTGTGGACATATTC
This sequence comes from Pedobacter sp., assembly GCA_004295885.1. Classification (GTDB taxonomy): domain Bacteria; phylum Bacteroidota; class Bacteroidia; order Sphingobacteriales; family Sphingobacteriaceae; genus Pedobacter. Next base: position 1,528 of record SEDG01000056.1, read on the forward strand.
ATCAGGCAGAAAATAGAAAAGTGATAACAGAACTCGGTGATGTTACGTATTTGAACAGTGGCGATTGGGTAGAAAGTTTAACTGCCTTAGAATATGTAAAAAAAGAGTGGAAAATATTTAAATACAATCCAACGGATTTCGAAAAAGATGAGGTTGAATTAGGCGAGTTGTCTGACAGTGAGGATTTACATGACAAGCTAAATATCAATACTTTATTAGAAAAGATTAAATTAGAAATTGTTTAAAAGCACAACTTCGTTTCCATTTAAACTATAAAATACTGGCGAAAATTTCAGATATTAGCCGAGAATGAAGATACTTTACGCCATACAAGGGACTGGAAATGGACACGTCAGCAGAGCAAGGGAAATTGTTCCTCTATTGCAGCAATATGGCGATTTAGACATCTTAATTTCAGGCACACAAGCCGATGTGAAATTAACTCAGGAAGTTAAATATCAACTGCATGGCTTCAGTTTTATTTTTGGTAAAAAAGGTGGGGTAGACCATTTCAATACTTGGAAGAATATGAATTTATTTCGTTTCAAGAAAGACATGAGTGCGGTACCACTTAAAGATTATAACCTAATTATAAACGATTTTGAGCCTGTAACTGCTTGGGCTTGTAAAAGTCAAAGAATCGAAAGCGTTTCCCTTAGTCATCAAGCTTCTTTCAAATCTAAAAAAGTACCTCGACCAAGAACCATAGATTGGGGTAAGTTAATCTTAAGTCGCTATGCACCAACAACTCATCACATAGGTTTTCATTTCGAAAGGTATGATGATTTTATCTACACACCAGTAATAAGAAGTGAAATAAGAGAATTGGTGACTACAAACTTGGGTCATTATACTGTTTATCTACCTGCGGTAGATGATAAGGATTTAGTGAAATTACTTAAGCAGATTCCTTCAGTTCGTTGGGACGTTTTTTCAAAACATACAAAGACAAGTTACGTTGATGGAAATGTTTTTGTTGAACCTGTAAACAACATAAAATTTAACCAAAGTATGGCCAGTTCTGCTGGGCTATTAACTGGTGGTGGTTTTGAAGGTCCTGCAGAGGCATTGTTTCTAGGCAAAAAATTGTTGGTAGCGCCAATGCGATTTCAATACGAGCAACAGTGTAATGCTTATGCGCTAAAGGAGCTAGGGTTGCCAGTAATTTGGGGTAGTAACAGAAATTGGCTGCCTATTTTAAAAGAATTTGTAGCCAATCCTCAATCACATCAATTTAACTTCCCAGATGAAACTGCTGAGATTGTAGCTAATGTTGTGAGTAAATACGCAAGGTAAAATATTTATTCTACCACAGATGTACACAGATAAACACGGATTTTATGTGTGCGATTCCCCTGAAGTCATCTTTGTTCATCCTTGTTATCTGTGGTTAAATTAGCGATAAATTTTTCTTTACTTTGCCCTTATTAAATCGGCATGATCAATCAGTTTCGAAACCTAAATCCTATAAACTTAATATTGCTTGCTGCATATACTGTTTTTATGCGTTTGGCTATTTTTATAAATATGCCTGAACAATTGAATTTCGAGTTTCTGGAACCTTACGCCAAGTTTTTTATTCAAATTCCTCTGTCGAATAGTTTTTCGCCTTCTGCAAATATATTTTTCGCTACAATTATCGTGTTTATCCAAGCCTTGTTGTTCAATAGAATAATCAATAATCATGGCCTTTTGGCAAAACCAAGTTATTTACCAGCGTTATTATACATTACAGGCTCTAGTTTATTCTTGCAGTTTTTAATATTGAGTCCACCTCTTATTTGTAATTTCTTATTGATATGGGTGATGGATAAATTTCTGAAAATCGGCAAAACGCCAAACGCTATGATGACCATGTTTGATGTGGGAATGATCATCGCCTTTGGTACCCTTATTTATTTTCCTTTTATTGTTTTGTTAGTCATGTTATGGCTCAGTTTATTGCTATATCGTTCATTTAATTGGCGGGAATGGATTGCTGGTTTTATTGGCTTTTTGACCATATTTTTCTTCATCGCAGTTTTTTATTACTGGAACGATAACATTACACAATTCTATAAAATTTGGAGGCCACTAGCTAACCTTTTCCCATCGAATCTTCAAATTAAATACGATGATTATTTGGTGTTAATTCCGGTAACCATAATTATGGTGTTAGCTGCCTTGCAATTGAGGGAAAATTTCTTCAGAAGTTTTATCAGCACCAGAAAGGCATTTCAAATGCTGTTTTTTATGTTTGTGGTGGCCATCATTAGCTTTTATACCAAGCCAGATTTTAGGCTTTATCATTTTATTTTAAGTGTGCCACCTGGCGCAGTTTTGTTGGCTTACTACTTTTCAAATTCAAAAAAAAGGTGGTTTTACGAATCACTATTTGTGGTATTAGTTCTCTCGATACAGTATTTTTTATTCGTTTAACCTTTTTTAACAATTTCACACCTTGAAACTAGCTAAAGATTAATAGCTTTGTGTCGTGAAGTTTGGCATTTACCGTATTGTTTTTAGCCTAGATTGTCATGCATAATCTGGTAATCGACATAGGAAACACAAATAGTAAACTGGCAGTTTTTAAGGAAAAAGAGCTGGTTCATTTTGAGCGATTGAAAGAATTGAATCAAATTGAGCTAACAAAGTTGATTGAAAAATATCAAATCCAAAATGCTACAGTTTCAAGTGTAAATAAGGATGTTGAACAACTCGGAGCGTTTTTAAAACAATCAGTAAATTATCAGCCATTTACCACGAAAAACATTGGTGGTATAAAAAATAACTATCAAACGCTAAATACGTTAGGACTAGATAGGTGGGCAAAGGTAATTGCTGCTTACAAACTCTATTTTGGAGAAAACTGCTTAATGATAGATGCGGGAACCTGTATTACTTATGACGTTTTAACCGCAAACAGCGAGTACTTTGGAGGAAGTATCAGTTTAGGTATAAGAATGCGGTTTGAAGCTTTAAATCATTATACTGGAAGATTGCCATTGATAGATTGGGATAAGAACGAAACTGAAATCCCCGATGGGAGTGACACAAAAAATGCTATTAAAAATGGTGTTTTACAAGGTGTGCTAAACGAAGTTGAAGGATTTATAGCGCTCGAAAATAAAAAAAATAAGGGCCTTAAAGTAATTATTACGGGAGGTGATGCAGATTTTTTGAACAAACAATTAAAAAACAGCATCTTTGCCACCCAAATTATACATGAACCATATTTGGTTTTAAAAGGATTAAACGAAGTTATTACATTATAATATGTACCAAAGATTAAAATACACGTTTGCAGTTTGTCTATTATTAACGAGCATTATTGCAAATGCACAAGTTACCACACAGTCTCCATATTCAAGATTTGGCGTTGGAAATATAAAAGGTGGTTCGTTGCCACAATACAGGGCAATGGGTGGTATCTCAACTGGCGTGTTCAGGACTAACTATTTCAATAATATTAATATCCAAAACCCTGCATCTTATGCGGGTACTGCCATTACCACGTTAGATATGGGTTTAAGTGGTAGTTTCACAGAGTTGAAAAACAGTTCTCAAACGGAAGAAAGTTTCAATTCAACTTTAAGTCATATTGCCTTTGCATTCCCATTATCTAGAAAATCTGGTCTAAGTTTCGGTATTTTACCTTACTCTGAATTAGGTTATAACTTTAAAAACACCGTAAAAGTGGGTACTACTACTGCCAATACTAAAACAGTAGATTACGAATACCTTGGTGAAGGTGGCTTAACAAAAGCCTATTTAGGTTATGGTGTACAGTTTGGCGACCATTTTAGAATTGGTGCTAATGCAGAGTATTTGTTCGGAAATCTTACAGAAAACAGATCTACAGAATATGTACAAGAGCCTGGCGCAATTAACTCACGCTTGCAATCAAAAAATAGTGTAGGTGGTTTGGCATTTACCTATGGAGCACAATATGATTTCAATTTAGGCAATAAAACTTCATTAGTGCTGGGTTATTCGGGCTCTTCTAATTCAAGAATTAACTCTAAGAAAACTCAAGTGGCTACTCAATATTTTAATGATGAAAATGGAGATGAAAGACCCGCTTTAGATACCTTGTTATTTGTGGAAAATAGCCCAACTAATTTAAAATTACCATTAATTCATAATTTCGGTTTTAGCATCGTAAAAGAAAACAAATGGTTAATTGGAGCTGACTATAGAATGGGCAAATGGTCTCAATTGAGCATAGATAAAGTGAACCAAGGCCTACAAGATACTTATGGAGTTTCGGTTGGTGGTCAGTTTACGCCAGACATTACTTCCATTAGTGGTTATTTCAAAAGAGTTGATTACCGTTTAGGTTTTTCATACGATAAAACATATATCCAACTGAATAAACAAGATGTGAAACAAATGGCTGTTACGCTTGGAGTAGGCTTGCCATTATCTTCTTATTCAAGAGGTTCTATTTATAAAATGAATTTAAGTGCCGAGTTAGGTAAAAGGGGCAATACCAATAATGGATTACTGCAAGAAAAATACTTAAACATTCACTTAGGATTTGCTTTGAATACCAATAGCTGGTTCCAAAGGTTTAGGTTTGATTAATGAAACCATCATAAGCATACAGCTTAAAAACTGTAATGAATATGCTTTTGATACCCGCCAGCCGGCAGACAGGGCTTCACTACCAATAAAAACAGATGATATTTCAATGAAAACTTCTGATATTAAATCTGGTCTACAATTAATTCTTACCCTTGCAATAATCTTGGTCATGTCGTCTTGTAATGACGATGACATGAAGAATGTCTCTGCAGTTTCATCTAAACAAATAACTTTAAGTAAAGACAGGACTTATGGTGCTGACGTGACCTATAGCGATTCTGCGAAAGTAAAGGCCAAAGGTTATGCACCTATTTATGACAAAGTTGTGCCATCTCAAGGCGCAAGTTACAATGAAATGCCAAGTGGCGTAAAAATTCAATTCTTTGACGATTTTTTAAAGCCCACTGGTACCATTAAATCTGATTATGCCATTAACAAAGAATCAGAGAAAATAACCATCTTCAAAAGGAACGTAATCATAGTAACCGATAAAATTACTTTTACAACAGAGGAACTCACTTGGGATGAAAACAAACGGATGTATTTTTCTCCTTCAGGTACTGTTACCACAAAAGAGGGGGACGTGTTAAATGGAACGGAGTTTTCTGCACCACAAGATTTAAGTACTTATACCATTCACCAAGGTTCTGGACAGGGGTATGTAAAAGGCAGTTTAGGGCAATAATTTGGGTGTTTGAAGGGACACTATCTACTTAGTTTTCAAGGGCAAAATCAAATAAAATTAATATTTTCAAATTAGTTCCAAATTTGTATCTTGCGCCCTCTTAAAAAAATAAAAAATAAGAATAATAATAATATGGGAGTAATGACATTCATGCGTACCAAGATGGGATATTTTCTAGTAGGAGGTATCGCAGTGGTATTAGCGTTATTTGTTTTGGAGCCTTTGCTACAACAAGGTACAGCGATTTTTGGTGCATCAAGAAATTCAGTTGGAGAGATTGATGGAAAAGAAATTAAATATGAAGAATTCAATCCAAAAGTAGAACAAAGTTTAGCACAGTTTAGACAACAATATGGTTCAAACATCAATCCTCAGATGCAAGCGATGGCTATTGATAATGCATGGCAAGCTGAGGTTGGCGAAGTTCTTTTAGGAAAAGAATATGCTAGATTGGGATTAATTGTTAGCGGAGATGAATTGTATGATTTAATCAATGGCGAAAGACCAAGTCAATTAATTCTTCAGAATTTTTCTGATCAACAAACTGGTCAATTGGATCGTAATGGTTTAATGAGCTCGTTAAAAGCAAGAGAGTCAAACCCAGAGCTCAAAGCAAAATGGTTACAATTAGAAGATCAGATTGAGAAACAAGCTTTACAACAAAAGTATGCTAACTTAATCCGTAATTCGGTTTACGTGTCTACTTTAGAAGCAACGGACGAATATAACAACCGTAATAAATTAGCTAGCTTTAAATATGTAAACTTAGATTACAGCTCTATTTTAGATAAGGATGTTAAGATTGCTGATGAAGATTATCAAGCTTATTATGAGGCTAACAAAAAACGTTTCGATAATCCTACAGAAACTCGTGGATTTGAATATGTTTCATTCAGCATTAAACCAACCAAAGCCGATACAGCTGTGGTTAAAGCTCAAGTAGATAAGTTAGCTGCGGATTTTAAAACTACGCCAAACGACTCATTGTTTGCTGCAAATAACTCTGATGTAAAAGTTCCTTACACTTACATTTCAAAAGGAAAATTAGATCCAGCAGTGGATTCAGTTATATTTAACTATCCAGCAGGAAGTTTTTACGGTCCAGTATTCTCTGGTAACTCGTACAAATTGATTAAAGTTATCGATAGCCGTTTCTCACCAGATTCAGTTAAGGTTAGTCACATTTTGGTAGACCCAACTAAATTAGGTGGTGATGCTAATGCTTATAAATTATTGGATTCGTTAAAATCATTAAGTCAGAATGGTGGTAGTTTTGCAGACTTAGCTAAGAAATTCAGCTTAGATGGCTCGAAAGATCAAGGTGGTAGTTTACCTACATTTGCTCGTGGTGCAATGGTGCCAGAATTTGAAAATGCTTCATTTAACGGTAAAACTGGTGATTTGAAGATTGTTAAATCACAATTTGGTATTCACTTAATTAAAATTGAAAAACAAGTTGGTTCTTCTAAGGTTGCCAAATTAGCTTATATCGAAAAATCTTTAGCGCCAAGCGAAAAAACAAGACAAACTGCGTATAAAAAAGCAACTACATTTTTAGCGGATGTAAAAGGAGATAACTTTAAAGAATTAGCTCAGAAAAGTGGTTATACTGTAGCATTGGCTGATAAAGTTACCGCGACCCAAGGATTCGCTCCAGGTTTAGATAACCCACGTCCATTAATTAAAGATGTTTATGCAGCAGAAAAAGGTGATGTATTGCCAACTGTATACTCAATGGATAACGCTTATGTTGTTGCTCATTTAACAGAAGTAATGCCTAAAGGCCAATTAGCCTTAGCAGATGTAAAAAAACAGATTCAACCAATGGTGATGAATGCTGTTAAAGCTAAAATGTTAACTGAAAAGTTCAATAAAGCATTAGGTGGTTCGATTGATCAAGTTGCTGCGAAACTAGGTAAAACCGCAATGCCTGTTCAAAATATGGTATTCGCTAATCCAATTATTCCAGGTTTAGCACAAGAAAATAAAGTTGTTGGTGCTGTATTCGGCTCGCAAGTTGGCAAGGTGTCTAAGCCAATTGAAGGCGATAAAGGTGTTTACGTGTTTGCTGTGCAAGGTTTCACTAATCCTGCGCCAATGGCTAACACCTTTAAACAAAAAGAAACAATGATTTTAGGTGTAACGCAACGTTCATTAGGTGCGGCATTCCAAGCATTGCAAGAGAAAACTGAGATAAAAGACAATAGAGTGAAATTCTATTAATCTTTATTACGTAATTTTGTAACCGTTCCGAGTTTGCTCGGAGCGGTTTTTTATTTTAAAGCCATGGATATTCAAGAGAACATTGTTAATAAGGTAGCTTCTAGTGGTTTAATCACCTTAAACCTGGAAGAATATTTCCACAAAGGAGAACGATTGGTGTATGATATTAAAGACAATCTTTTTCACGGACTGATTTTAAAAGAACAAGACTTTAGAGCGTTTATCAAGGAACACAATTGGGAGCAGTATAAAGATAAAAATATAGCAATCACATGTAGCGCAGATGCGATTGTACCAACTTGGGCCTATATGTTATTAGCGAATAGGTTTAAGCCATTCGCCAATGAAGTGGTATTTGGTAGCCTAGAAACACTGGAAGCCGTTCTTTATACCAAGGCTTTGTCAAAAATTGATATCAATTCATTTGCGGGAGAACGCGTGGTAATTAAAGGTTGTGCAGATATAGATGTGCCAGTTGCCGCCTATGTGGAGGTTACCTCCTTGCTTACTCCTGTAGCTAAAAGCATCATGTATGGCGAGCCCTGTTCAACTGTGCCAATCTTTAAAAGGAAAGATTAACAATTTGGATTGCTTTTTGTTTGCACAACAAATATGAAAAGACACACAATATTTTTCGCCCTTTTGTTAATAAGCATCGCTAGCTTTTCGCAAGAACTTCCGCTTAAAAAAGATCCAATTTTTAAGGAAGGCGAAGTGTTGCAGTATAAACTAAAGTATGGGTTTATAACAGCTGCAGAGGCTACGATTAAAGTAGTGGCAACCGATATGAAGTTTGATAATAAACCCACTTATCGATTGGTCGTAGACGCAGAAACCTCAGGCACCTTTGATGTTTTTTATAAAGTAAGAGATCATTATGATTCTTATATCGATAAAACAGATTTAACGCCTTACTTTTACCAAGAAAATATTCGTGAGGCAAGTTACCGCCGACAAGATAAAGCGAGGTTTTACCAAGACGGCAAAAAGGTAGTTGCCAATAAAGGCACTTTTACTACGCCAACCACCCAAACATTTGATTTGGTATCGGCCTACTATTTTGCTAGAAGTTTAGATATCTCAAAATTAAAAACCGGCGACACCTTTAAACTAAATTACTTTTTAGGAGATGAAATTTCTCAACTAGAAATAGCTTATGTAGGTAAAGAAACGATAAAGAGTAAGCTCGGGAATATTAGATGTTTAAAATTTAGCCCATCCATTAAGCCAGGCCGTATCTTTAAAAAGGATAGTAAACTTTACCTTTGGATAACTGATGATGGTAATAGAGTGCCTGTAAAAGCCAACGTTGAAATATTGGTAGGCTCAGTAACACTAGAGATTAAATCAGCTGAAGGATTGAAGTACCCAATAGGGAAATAGGGAGGTAAGTTGGTAAGTTGTTTAGCTGGTAAGATGTATTTCAACTCCGCAACTCCACAAATTAGACAACTTACCCAATAAACAACTCAACAAAAATGATAGAAGTACAAAATGCTTTAGTGCATGAAGATGTGATTCGCGAAAGCTTTGTGTGTAATTTAAATAAGTGCAAAGGGATTTGCTGTGTGGAAGGTGATGCAGGGGCTCCGCTAGAAATTGCAGAAACGGCTATATTGGCTGAAATTTATCCAAAGATCAAACACTTATTGGCACCAAAAGGCATTAAAGCCATTGAAGAGCAAGG
>SEDG01000479.1 GCA_004295885.1 Pedobacter sp.
CCAACTCCTCCAAATAATTTATCTAAAAAGCCACGTAAACTCCATAACCAATCTAAATAATACCAACCTCGATTGCCACCAATACCCCAAATGTTCTCGAAAACTTCTTCCGCTTTGCGTTCAAATGGCATTTTAACTTTATATTCTAAAGTACCGTTTTGTGGAACTTTAATTTGATCCATAAACGAAGTTTCCAAGTAACCTCTATTCAAGGCGTCTTTCCAACTGCTTACTATAGAATTTTGTTCTATCTTTTCAAAGGCTAATTTAAGCGCTTCTTTATAGGTTAAACATTTTCTAGGCACAACTTTTTCGATGTGGTCATTTTGACAAATCACCTCATTCTTCATGCTGTCAACCAAACTTCTAGCTAAAGAATAAGGAACAGCCGTTACCAAATTAAGCCAAAGAGAAGAAAGTTTTGGCGTTAAAACAGGAACAGTAATGATCCATCTTTTTAAACCTCTAGATTCTCCGTATTGAAGTAGCATTTGTTTATAGGTTAAAATATCGGGACCACCAATATCGAAGATTTGATTGTAAGCCTTTTCATTTGCCATTAGGCCGCTCAAATAAGCCAGAACATCTCTAATGGCAATTGGTTGGCATTTTGTTTTTACCCACTTTGGAGCAATGAATGGCGCCAACAAAGTTTTGGGCAGATTTTAATTCCAAGTCGGCAAAATCGCCACTACCAGACATAGAATGAACTAGGTAATATGCAATTTCGATGTCTGTGGGTATGTTTTTTAACGTGTCCGGTTCAAGCAAATTACCATTAACTATTTTCACTTGATCACCAAAGTCGCTGTCGGTTGCAAATCTGCGTTTGTCTCTAACCATGCAAACGACTTCATTGCCCTGTTCTAAAAGAATTGGCAATAGCCTAGTTCCTATGTAACCATTTGCACCTGTTAAGAGTATCTTCATTGTTAAATTTATTAAGCTATATACGAAACACCAAGTTGTTTAGGATGTTTCGATAGTTTGTTGAAACCATTTAACTAATTTTTGGTTTTAGAGAAGAAATTAGCAGCTACATCTAAATTAATTTGCTCAAGAATGGATAAAATAAAGAAACGCATTGCGATATTAGGCGGCGGCCCTAGTGCCCTTTTCATGTATAAAAGGTTGGTAGAGTCTAAACGAGATGATATTGAGATTTCCATTTTTGAGCGAAAGCAACAACTCGGTTCTGGTATGCCTTATAGTGTTGAAGGTGCTAATTATGAACACATTACGAACGTATCCGATAACGAAATTCCGACAATTGTATGCCATATTAGCGATTGGGTAAAAACTTTGCCAGCAGACTATTTAGCTCAGTTTAATATCGACCCAAATCACTTTAATGAATACAGGGTGTTACCACGTTTATTTTTTGGTAAATATCTTTCAGCTCAATTTGATCTTTTAAAGCAGATTGCTGATGATCAGGAACTTCAAACTACCATTTATTTAGGGGCAGATGTAACAGATATTATCGATGTGCCAAAGGAGAATCAAGTTAAAGTAAAGTTAGCTGATGAAAGCGCTCATACCTTTGATCAGATAATTGTATGTACGGGACATAATTGGCCTAAAAAATACGAGGGAAAAATTAATGGTTATTATGATACTCCATACCCGCCTTCAAAACTATCGCTTCAAATTAATCACCCAGTAGCTATCAAGGGTTCTTCTTTAACGGCGATAGATGCCATTAGAACCTTAAGTAGAACGAACGGCACATTCGAATTAGACAAAAACAATGAATTGAATTATACTTTAAATAAGGAAAGTGAAGGATTTAAATTGGTTATGCATTCTAAAAACGGAATGTTGCCTGCCGTGAGATTTCATCTAGAAGATCCTAGGCTTTCGGGTGAGTCGCTTTTGAGTAAAGAAAAAATACAAGCACACAGGTCAGAAAACGATGGTTTTATCTCATTAGACTATATTTTCGAAAAGGATTTTAAGGAAGTCATTAAAACAAAAGATCCAGCGTTTTACAGCCAAATTGCTGAGATGAGTTTGGAGGAATTTGTAGAATTTTTAATGGATTTGAGAGAACGGTTGGATGCTTTTCAGTTGCTAAGGGCAGAATACTTGGAGGCAGAAAAATCTATTAAGCGCCAGCAATCGGTTTATTGGAAAGAGCTATTAGCGATGTTAAGTTTTGCAATGAATTATCCTGCAAAATATTTAGCAGCCGAGGATATGCTACGTTTACAGAAGACATTAATGCCTTTAATTTCTATCGTAATTGCTTTTGTGCCTCAAAGTTCATGCAGTGAATTGTTGGCATTGCACAAAGCTGGGGTGCTGGATTTGATAGCCGTTGGCTCAGATAGCGAGATTGAAATTAAAAAGGAAGGTGGCATTGTGTATCATTACAAGGGAGAAAATGGGAAACTTGAAGCAGTTTACTACAAAACCTTCGTAGACTGTGTCGGCCAACCTCATTTAAATTATGATCAGTTTCCGTTTAAAAGTTTAGTAGATGACCGAACGATTACTCCAGCTAAATTAAAATTCTATTCTAAACAAGAAGGTGAGGCGGCTAGAATTGTTGATGAAAAAGCAGTAGATTTAACTGAAGCAGGCGATTATTACTTGAAAGTACCAGGAATTGCTATTAATGATAATTTTAATGTGGTTAATGCATATGGTGCGTTT
>SEDG01000480.1 GCA_004295885.1 Pedobacter sp.
AATTGGGGCTTTTATTGTTTCTAAATAAGCCATTTTTACAAGAAAATGATGTTCAATTAGGGCAATGTTGTACTTTTGCCTAAACATAAAAAAGAATTACGGTGCAGGCTTTAGACATTCTTATTCAAGATCCAAATCTTCCAACTCCTTTAAAGGTTATTGCTCAAAAAGTTCAAAATCATCAACGTATTACTTTCGATGATGGTGTATATCTATATGAAAGTGCAGAACTAGGTTATTTAGGAGTTTTAGCAAATTTCGTGAGAGAAGAAAAGCATGGCGATAAAACTTATTTCAATAGAAATTTCCATTTAGAGCCTACTAATCTTTGTGTTTACGATTGTAAGTTTTGTTCCTATTCTCGTTTAATTAAACAGAAGGAAGAAGGTTGGGCATTAACAATGGAAGAAATGTTACACATTGTTAAAAAATATGATGGGGAGCCTGTAACGGAAGTTCACATTGTTGGTGGTGTTTTGCCGCAGTACGATGTTGCTTTTTATTCTGCCTTGTTTACCGCAATTAAAAAACATAGACCAGATTTACACGTAAAGGCTTTAACGCCAGTTGAATATCATTATATCTTTAAAAAAGCTAAGATTGATTACGAAACTGGAATGAAGTTGATGAAGGAAGCTGGTTTGGAATCAATTCCAGGTGGAGGTGCCGAAATATTTCATCCAGAAATTAGAGAAAAGATTGCAAAGGATAAATGTACGGGAGAGCAATGGCTAGCCATACACGAAGAATGGCACAAATTAGGTATGCGCTCTAATGCGACAATGTTATACGGGCATATTGAGAAATTCGAGCATCGTGTAGACCATATGGAGCAATTACGTCAGTTGCAAGATAAAACCAAGGGCTTTCAAACTTTTATCCCTTTAAAATTTAGAAATCAGCATAATCAAATGAGCAATGTTCCTGAGGTTTCTGTAATTGAAGATTTAAGAAATTATGCCATCGCCAGAATTTACATGGATAATTTTGACCACATTAAAGCTTATTGGGCGATGATTAGTCGAGAAACTGCTCAAATGTCTTTAAACTTCGGCGTTGATGATATTGATGGAACGCTGGATGATACCACGAAAATCTATTCGATGGCAGGTGCCGAAGAGCAAAATCCTGCGATGAGCACTAAAGAATTTTTTCAATCGCTACAAAGACATCCAATTCGACAAGATATATACTTCTGCCTTAAAGAGAACGCATCAAACGGTTCAACAATTTATTGATTTAGGTTTGCCTTGGGAACAACACGAAGGCATAGATGAGTTGGCTTGGGGGTTGTGGGAAGGTCAGCCGAATACCCCAGCGGCAAGACATGCATTTTTAGAGATTGTAGAAAAATGGCAAGGTGGTAATTACGAAGCCAAGTTTGAGGGGGGTGAAAGTCCGAATGATGTGATGTTGAGGATGCACGAAACCATTGAATTGATTAAAAGCAGAACTGACGAGAAGAGAATTTTGGTCTGTATGCACGGCAGGGCGATGCGTTTGTTACTATGTATATTACTTAAAAAGCCTTTTTCGGAAATGGGCGATTTTCCTCATCAAAATACTACGCTTTATAAAATGGAGTATACCGATGGGCAGTTTTCAGTAATTGATTTTAATAATACAGACCATTTAAAGTAATAACTCACCATCTAAGAAATCTAAGGGCATGTAAGTATGATTTTTAAATACTGTCTTATCTTTTCTTAGCTGCCTTTGATGGTAAAAAAGGAGTAAAACTAAAGTGAATAAAATAAAAATATCAGCAGTTTCCTATACCAATACAAAACCATTTATTTACGGAATTGAAAGAAGTGAAGTAATCAATCAAATAGATTTAAGCTTAGATATTCCTTCAGACTGTGCTGCTAAACTCATTAGTAACCAAGTTGATATAGGTTTAATACCAGTTGCTGCAATCCCCTTTGTGCCAAACGCAAACATTATTGGTTCTTATTGTATCGGTTCAGTGGGAGCAGTTAATTCTGTGTTTATTTTCTCTAAAATTCCAGTAAATGAAATAAAGACTTTAAAGCTTGATTCACAATCTAGAACATCTAATAATTTAGCCAAAATTCTACTTAAATTTTATTTTAAGGTTAATGTAGAATTTGTAACCGATGATACAATTGAGTCTGATGCCATCGTTTTAATTGGCGATAGAACTTTCGGGCGCAAAGCTGATTTTGCCTTCGCATATGACATGGGCGAGGAGTGGATGAAGTTTACAGGTTTGCCATTTGTATACGCTGCTTGGGTAGCCAATAAAGAAATTCCATTAGCATTTGTAACTGAATTTGACAAAGCATTAAAGTTTGGTTTAGCACATAGAAAAGAAGTTTTAAAGGAATTAAAATCGATACCAAATTTCGATTTAGATGATTATTTGTTAAATAAGCTGAACTTTGAATTGACCAGCGATAAAAGAAAAGCGCTCGATTTATTCTTGAATTATATTGAACAATTGTAAAAGGTATATGCTATACTTGTTGCATCATATAATATAAGTTAACTTGTTTATTGATTTGTGGTTATGCAAGAAGACTTTGAAAAAATAGTACGTATTTTCAGTATCTCAACGATTAGGTACATCCTTTTCGCAGGTGTCCCATTTGTTTTGTATTATATCGTTCTTGGTTCAAAATCTGAAAAGGCCAAAATACAAGCGAGGTTATCAAGTAAACAAGATTACAAAAGAGAGCTTGTTTATTCGTTCCAAATGATAGTTGTAACTACATTAATTGGCTATTTTATCTTATTTACTCCATTTACTGCTTACACAAAAATATATCAAGACGTGAATGAGTATCCTATCTGGTGGATATTTGTAAGTGTACTTATTTGCTTGATTATCCACGATACTTATTTCTATTGGATGCATCGATTATTGCACCAGCCTAAAGTATTTAGGTTGGTACACTTGGTTCATCACAAGTCTACAAATCCATCGCCTTTTACTTCCTATTCTTTCAGTTTACTAGAAACCATTGCTGAAAATGCAGTTATAATTTTAATTGTTTTATTTTTACCGATGCATAAGTTGGCGATTATCTTGTTTGTTTTGGTCGGTTTTATCATCAATGTATATGGCCACTTAGGTTATGAAACAGCACCAAAATGGCTAAGAAAATCTTTTCTATTTGA
>SEDG01000481.1 GCA_004295885.1 Pedobacter sp.
GATGTACATGCGGCTATAAAGAATATTGACAAGGGTATTTTCCCACAAGCATTTTGCAAAATCATTCCTGATATTTTAGGTGGAGATGATGAGTATTGCAATATTATGCATGCTGATGGCGCTGGAACAAAATCATCATTAGCTTATACTTATTGGAAAGAAACTGACGATATTTCTGTTTGGAAAGGTATAGCACAAGATGCAATTATCATGAACCTAGATGATTTAATTTGTGTTGGCGCTACAGATAATATCCTATTATCATCAACCATTGGAAGGAATAAAAACCTAATTACGGGCGAGGTTATTGCCGCTATCATTAATGGAACTGAAGAAATTTTAGCCGACTTAAGGGCAATGGGAATTTCTATTTATTCTACTGGTGGCGAAACTGCTGATGTTGGTGATTTGGTAAGAACAATCATTGTTGACTCTACCGTTACTTGCCGTATGAAACGCGATGAGGTTATCAGTAACCACACCATTCAAGATGGAGATGTAATTGTTGGCCTGGCTTCTTACGGACAAGCAACTTATGAAACTGAATACAATGGTGGCATGGGCTCTAATGGCTTAACTTCAGCTCGCCATGATGTGTTCGAGAAATCTGTTGCAAATAACTATCCAGAAAGTTTTGATCCTTCTGTTCCGTTCGATTTAGTTTTTTCTGGAGGCAAAAAATTAACTGACCCAGTTCAGATTAATGAGCAAAATAGTATTACCGCTGGCAAACTTGTTCTTTCACCTACCAGGACTTACGCTCCTGTGCTGAAAAAGATACTAGATTCTTATAGAAAAGACATTCACGGCTTAGTTCATTGTAGTGGTGGCGCACAAACAAAAGTGCTTCACTTTATCAATGACGATGTTCACGTAATTAAAGATAACTTATTTCCAATTCCACCCCTATTTAAGTTGATACAAGAACAGTCTGGCACAGAGTGGAAAGAAATGTACAAGGTATTTAATATGGGCCATAGAATGGAAGTTTATGTACCACAAGCAATTGCTGATGAGATTATAGCCATTTCAAAAAGCTTTAACATAGATGCTCAAATTATCGGAAGAGTAGAAAAAGGAAGCCAAAAACAAGTAACGCTAACTAGCGAGTTTGGTACTTTCATCTATAATTAAACCTAACTCACTAAACCATTCTTCACTTTGCCTGTTTTAAAATGTAAATTGTGCTATATGAAGATATTGGTCTATACTACGCTAAATCCAGAACAAAAAGATCAGCTTAGAAACGGTTTTACGAGCGATGTTGAATTGTTTTTCAAAAACGATTTAACTGAGGAAGATTTGTTTACAAAGTTAGCTGAAGCTGATATCGTCCTCGGAAATATAAGTCTAGAACATTTTTCCAAACCGCACCCAAATTTAAAATTCTGGCAATTAGACTCCGCTGGATTTGACCAATATCAACACATCAATTTAAATATCCCCGTTGCTAATATGGGAACATTTTATGCGCAAAGGTGTGCCGAAAGCATAGTTGCGGGTGTAATTGGTTTTTATAGAGGCATCCATACTTTAGTAAGACTACAAACCGAAAAAAAATGGGTGGGCAGCAAAATAAGGCCTTCCTTACAAGGCTTAACAGATAAAAACGTAGTTATTTTAGGTGCTGGGGCTATAGCTATGGCAGCTGAAGAAATGCTTAGCGGCTTTGGTTGCAATATTACTTTAACGGCCAGAAACAATCCAAAAGCAACCCTCCATACTTTTGAAGAATTGCTCGCTATTTTGCCAGAAACAGACATGGTGATTAATACCTTACCAGGTTCCGCCGATAATTATGTAAATGCAGAATTTATCAATGC
Source organism: Pedobacter sp. (assembly GCA_004295885.1). Taxonomy (GTDB): domain Bacteria; phylum Bacteroidota; class Bacteroidia; order Sphingobacteriales; family Sphingobacteriaceae; genus Pedobacter. The sequence goes on from SEDG01000481.1 coordinate 1,824, forward strand.
AATGAAAAAGGGAAGTATTTATGCAAATGTGGGTAGAGGAAATACGACTGACGAAAACGCCTTAATAAATGCTTTAGAAGAAGGCAAAATTGCAGGCGCCGTGCTAGATGTAACTGCTGTTGAACCTCTACCTTTGGATAGCAAATTATGGGAAATGGAGCAAGTTATATTAACACAACATTCTGCAGGTGGCGATCAAAATGAAAACTCAGGAAAAGTGAAACACTTCATTAAAAACGTGAACAAGTTTTTAAATGGCGAACAACCAGAGGATTTAATTGATTTGAGAAGGGGTTATTAACTTAACTTTTCCTTAAACATCTCCATTGTTCTTTTCCAAGCTAATTTAGCTGCAGCCTCATTATATCTTGTTGGATTTGAATCATTATTAAAAGCGTGGTTAACACCGTCATACACATAAACCTTATAATCAATGTTGTTTTGCTTTAAAGCTGCTTCGTAAGCAGGTATTCCTGCATTAATTCTTTCATCCAGTCCCCCATAATGCAACATCATGCTGGCTTTAAT
>SEDG01000482.1 GCA_004295885.1 Pedobacter sp.
AAGAAAAGCGAGCTGGGTCTTTAAATCTTGATGGATTTCCGTAAATAATTTCACTTACTAAAGCTAAGGATTGTAAAGTTCTAGGTCCGAGTCCTTCCAATAGTAGCAGCTCATCAAAATTTAAAATATTTTTATCTTGAGCTAACCATAAAATTGCACCTAATCGTTTCATATCAATATCTTTTGCTTTCACATCGTGATGATTTGGCATAACCAATTTATTGATTTCCGTTAACATCTTTGTTGGAGATTCTGATGTGATGCTTAGCATTGACTGTTTTAACGGACTAGCCTTTTGATCCGTTAGATTTAAAATTTCACCTTGATTTTGTCCATAAATAAAAGTGTGAGGTTCTTCAGTAAAAGATTTCACAGCGGATGAATGCCAATGATATCTTCGTGCTGTAGAACTTTTATCATTCATCCCTTGCTGAATGACGGTCCAATTTCCTTCATCACTTACAATGAAATTATGCTGATACAATTGAAAACCATCTTGAACTGCTGTGTTATCAACTTTTGCACTCAATTTACTGCACCTAACTAAATGATTTGTATTTAAGCCATGAGAGTCTGAAAACTTCGCTAACTCCATTGGTGTCTGACGAGATAATTTTCCTTTACCACCACAAATATAAATCCCAAATTCTTTAGCACGAGGGTTTATACTTCTTTTTAAAGCACCCATGACCGAAGTTGTTATTCCAGATGAATGCCAGTCCATTCCCATGACAGCGCCAAGACTTTGAAACCAGAAAGGATTGCTCATTCTGCGAAGGAAATCATCTTTGCCTTTATTTGAAATGATTTCTTCTGTAATTGCTAAACCAAGTTTACCCATTCTTTCGGCAAGCCATAACGGAACGTGACCGTAATGTAAAGGTAGATCTGCAGTTCCAGCTCGTTTCATTATACTAACAAATTTAGTAAAATGAAATTGATATTTCTTATTTTATCTTGATAAATTTTATTGCGCCTTTTCTCATAAACAATTTGTCTGCCGGTAAGTTATTAGTGAAAGGAGGATTATCACCTCTAAAAAAAGGATAATAATTTCCTTTTTCATAAATAATCGCAAAAAGAAATTCACCTGATTTAGGATTCAAAATATTTCTACCTTCTAGTAATTTAACCATATAGCAACCGAGTGTATTTTGGTTTAGGATTTTACATTTACATTCATACTTGTAACTGTTACCGATTGTAAAAACTGCATTATTTTCTTTATCGACTGAAACTATAGCATTTCCCATTGAAATAGATTTTGCTTTGTAGCTGCCGACATAATTTATATTATTTTGTGAATAAATGTTATTGAAACTAATGAAGAAGATCAGGCCTAGGTATAGTAATTTCATGATGTGGATTTATAAATTGAATTTAAGAAAAAGTATGTGAAACGGCAACTTGCAGCCAATATAGTTTTGTCTTATAATTAACATTATGTTAAGTTGAATTTTGAACTACTATATCTGTACCTCTAATGTCTATTAAAACTCGTTCAATTTCCTTTTTAATTCTTGAACTTTATCTAACCTACTCTTTCTGGTATAGATTTGAATTAAAAGTTGAATTGTATTTCTATCATTTGGATTAATCTCGTGAGCCCTTAATAAAGTTAGCTCTGCACGATTAATAAAAGAATTCGTTTTCTGTTTGTTTTTCTCTTTAAGAGCGTCGTTTGAACTATTTATATAAACTAAACCTAGTTGATATAATGCGTCAAAATAATTTTGATCAATATCTAATGCTTTTTTAAATGCTAATTCGGCAGTAGATTTATTATTCAATTCTGATTGCTGTAGATAACCATAGAGATAAAGTAACAATTTATTTCTTTTCTCAGACGCTATTGACCCTTCAATAATTTTAACGGCTTTATCATACTTATCATTATCAAGCAATAAGTTAATATAATCGTTGGTTAAATATGGATGATATGGATTGATAACTAAACCATCTTCTAAAGTTTTAATGGCCAGTTCACTTTCAAATTTAGAACTGTACATATTGGCTAAGTATTGGAACACTATTGGATTCTTAATTCCATTATCTTTAGCCCTTTTGTAGTAAGCCAACGCTTCATTATAATATTGGATATTCTGTGCACAAATTGCTGTATTTACAGCTAACGTGGTATCCGTAGGGAAATAATCGCTTACCTGTTTTAATAGTTTATACGCTGTTATAAAATCATTCTGTTGGTAAGCCTTGTTACCGTCTTTTTGTTTTTTAATATTGATATTGTGATTTGCAGCTGTAATTAAGGTGTTGTTAGATTGATATTTATCTAGTGTTTTTGCTTTTTCATAAGCTTCAACCGCTAAACCATAATATTTATCTGC
>SEDG01000483.1 GCA_004295885.1 Pedobacter sp.
TCTGCTTTATCCTTTCAGCTTTATGCTTATATTTACTGCGTGAACGAGCAAATAATCACCGTAAATAACTTAACAAAACAATACCAAGAAACCCAAGTATCTGGTATCTCAAACATCAGTTTTTCTATAAAAAGAGGAGATATTGTTGCCATTATTGGCGAGAGTGGAAGTGGTAAATCAACTTTGTTAAAATGTATTTATGGTTTGCTTAAGCCAGATGAAGGCGAAATTCAATTAAATGGCAAAAGAGTTTTGGGACCAGACGAACAATTGATTCCTGGCAATTCCGAAATGAAAATGGTTACGCAAGATTTCTCCTTGAATATTTATGCTAAAGTTTATGATAATATAGCTTCGATGTTATCAAACACAGATGTTGCTGCTAAGCAAGCTAAAACTTTAGAAATGATGGAGCGTCTGCACATCACCAAGTTAAAGGATAAAAAGATTACCGAACTAAGTGGGGGAGAGCAACAACGAGTTGCGATTGCGAAAGCTTTAATAAGTGATACCAAAGTTTTATTGTTAGATGAACCCTTTAGTCAGGTAGATTCATTATTAAAAAACCAGTTACGAGCTGATATTAAACGTTTGGCAAAAGAAACTGGGCTAACCATTATTTTAGTTTCACACGACCCAACCGATGGGTTATTTTTGGCCGACCAGTTATTAATTCTTAAACAAGGTCAGTTATTACAAAACGATAGACCAGAAACCATTTATCAAAACCCATCTCATTTATATACTGCCCAGATATTAGGAAATGCAGTTATTTTAGAAGCCGAGCAAGCCACACAATTAGGACTTAAAACCGAAAAACAAAACGTCGTTTTTTATCCAGAGTGGGTAGAGCTAAAAAGCAATTGGAACAGTAGAAGATTTGAGGTTAAAGAAGTTTATTACAATGGTTTTTATGATGAACTTTTATTAGAACGTAGTGGGGTAACGATTAGAGCACTACAATTAAACAGTGGCGAGCATAAAAAAAACGACCACGTTCAAGCAAACATTGGTCGTTTTTTAGAATTTTAAGTTTTTCTCTATTAGGTAATGTTATCAGCTGCAATTAATACAATTTTAACTTTAGCGGCTTTGGTTGGTTTAACGGGAGCTGTTTTTTGAAAATCAGCACTTTGGATATCAATCTCAACTTTACCTTTACTAATAACGGTACTGTAAGCATCAACATCATAAACGAACGGCATTTGTAAATAAGTTGCTCCATTGTCAAACGAAATGTAGACTAGAACAGCTTCATCGTTCATAGAAATATCGTCAATTTCTGGAACATTTAAATTCACGTAATAAGTGTAACCATCTGAACTTAAAGCCCAAGCGCTTGAGGCTACATTTAAAACCACTGTTCTGTTTGGTGTAGTTTGATTGATGATTGTGTCTTTTTTGCAAGACGCCAGACCTAGTGTGGCGATGCAAAGGAATAGGATTGTTAGCTTTTTCATGTTGTGTGTGTGTTTTGCAATTTATAATGCAAAACTATTGCCAGTTTTTAATGGATTTTAACCACAGATAAAAAGGATGAACACAGATGAAAAATGTTGCTTTGTTTTTAATTCCCCCTCTTTTGGAGGGGTTTCAGTTTTTTCACTGACGGGGTGGTTAAATAGTATGAGTTCTAGTCAACTCCAGGTTTCACTTTTGCAAAGGAATATTGATAAAGCCAATGCTATATGAAATAATAATAAAATCAAAATCATTTTTTTTTTATCAGTCGCTTTGTCTATCAAAAAGCCATATAATGGATATTGAATAATAGCAATTATAACAAATCCAATTTCTATTCTATTAAACATTAAAATGCTAAGTAATCCTGTAGGGAACAGGACTATAGCTTGTTGATAATTTCCATGGCCACCACCCATAAAAATAATCGTAATGATTAAAAGTATAGGGGTGAGAATACTTAGGATTACAGTCCATTTAAATTTCAGCATATTTTTAAAGTTATGGTCTTTGTTCCTTGCTCGTTAATCCTTAATCCTAAACCAAATACTCAAACAAAGTCTGGTCTTGGTTTAACTCAATTATTTCAAATTTGAAAGCTTTCATTCTTTCCACTAAACCTGCGTAATCTTCTCGGTCTTTAAGCTCAATGCCAACCAATGCTGGACCACTTTCACGTTCAGTCTTTTTAATAAATTCAAAACGCGTAATATCATCGTGCGGACCTAAAACATCATTAACAAAAACTTTTAAAGCACCTGGTCTTTGTGGGAAACGAACAATGAAATAATGTTTCAATCCTTCAAAAAGCAGGGATTTCTCTTTTATCTCTTGCATTCGCTCGATGTCGTTATTGCCACCACTAACAATGCAAACTAC
>SEDG01000484.1 GCA_004295885.1 Pedobacter sp.
GATAGCAATTTTACCGTTGACTATATTAAAAATACGGAAAAAATAAATGAAGATTTTTTAAAGCAATACCAACTTTTTATACAGTTAGATTATCCGCCTTATGCATGGACTGATATTGCCAAAGCTGCTTTTGAGAAATATATGATGCAAAAGAAGGGTGCAAGTTGGATAGGTTTTCATCACGCAACTTTATTAGGAGAGTTTGATGGTTATAAACTTTGGGATTGGTTTGCTGATTTTATGGGCGGCATCACTTTTAAAAGTTACATCGCAGGTTTTGCAGCTGGAAAGGTGAATGTAGAATTACCGAAACACCCAATAATGAAGGGCGTGTCCAATCCATTTTTCATCAAAAAAGAGGAGTGGTACACCTATAATAAAAATCCGCGACCAAATGTAGACGTAATTGCAAGTGTAGACGAATCGAGTTATGAACCAGATACAAAAGTTAAAATGGGCGACCACCCAGTAATCTGGTCAAACCGAAAAATGAACGCCAAAAACGTATATATTTTTATGGGCCACGGGGAAGATTTATTTGAGAATGCAGATTACAAATTGATATTTAAAAACGCCATATTTTGGGCAGTGAAGAGTAGGGAATAGGAAATAGGTATGGAGCAAAATGTGAATAGACAGTGAGGAAATAGGAAATAGGGAATAGACGAATTTAGAATAAAATAGGAGATAGACTGAGTTGAAAGAAGAATGAGGGCTGGGAATTTAATCAAGAAGATGTTAAAGATTTAATCCATTCCCTATTTCCCGTTTTCTATTTCAAAAAAACAAATTTAAATGAAACAACTGCCAAAAAGGATACAATCAATAGACGTTCTACGAGCCATCACTATGTTTTTGATGATTTTCGTGAATGATGTTGCTGGTGTTGCTCAAATTCCTCTTTGGATTGAGCATACCGAAGCAAATTTTGATGGTATGGGTTTTTCAGACCTTATTTTTCCGGCTTTCCTTTTTATAGTTGGGTTGTCTTTGCCATTCGCTATTCAGTGTAGAATTAAAAAAAGTGATTCATTTATTGCTATCTTTTTTTACATCATTTTACGAGCACTGGCTTTAATTGTCATGGGATTTTTCCACGTTAATATGGAAAATTATAATTACGACCAAGCGGTTTTAAGCTATCCCATCTTTATGATTATTTTAACTATTGGTTTTTTTCTGATTTGGTTAGATTATCCCGAAAAGTTAGCTAAGCCAGTAAGATACGCATTAGTTACCCTGGGGATAATTACTGTTGCTACAATGGCTTACCTATTTAAAGGTGGCACTGCCGAGCATCCCAGAGGTTTGGAACCGCAATGGTGGGGTATTTTAGGTATTATTGGGTGGGCTTATTTGTTTGCAGCTATTACCTACCTATTAACCAAAGGGAGATTTGCCTTTTTACTTCCAGCTTTTATCATTTTTGCATTGATTAATATAACCAGTCACATGGATTTACTATATGTAGATTTATGGATGATTGGAGATGCTTCGTCAATTACTTTAATGCTTGGTGGAGCAGTGATTTCCACTTTGTATACCATATTTATAGGGAAAGATAAAGACCAAAATCTTTGGATTTTACTAGCTATAATAAGCATTTCATCAATATTATTTGGTTTTGCTATTCGTCCTTATGCCGGAGGGATTTCAAAAATATATTCTACACCAGCTTGGGTTTTCATCTGTATGGGCATTACCATTTTGGTATTCGAATTACTGATTTACATTGTAGATTTTAAAGAAAAAAAGAGTTGGTTTAGCTTGATTAGCCCTGCTGGAACGAGTACCTTAACCTGTTATTTAATTCCATATTTACTTTACTCGCTATTTAGTTTAATAGAGTTTAATTATCCACATTATTTCAATTATGGAGTTGGTGGAATAGTGAGGTCGTTATTTATAGCATTTGTAGTGATCAGAATAGTTGGGTTTTTGGAGAAAAGGAGTTTACGGTTGAAAGTATAAAACAACCACAGGTAAAAAGGATGAACACAGCTATTAAATTTAAAGCTGTCTTTATCAGTATGTATCCTTGGTAAAAAGAAAAAAAAATGATAGCATTTATAAACAACAGAATCAATTGGATATTTCTTTTACTGCTCATAATCGCAGTATTATCTGCCATGAAAACTGCAGATAAAAAACGGGTGGTTATCGGCTATGTAACTGGGTATAGTGGTTTAATTAATGCAGAGCAAATTGATGCAAAGCAATTAACACACATTAATTACGCTTTTGTTAACGTAAAAAACAACCAAGCGCATTTGGACAATGAAGAAAGAGATGTTGAAAATTTCAAGCGATTAAATGCCTTAAAAGCTAAAAATCCAAGT
>SEDG01000485.1 GCA_004295885.1 Pedobacter sp.
AATCGATAAATATAGATTACTGTTTGTACTTAAACAAACATTATACCGCGTAAAAAAAAGATGGCTTTTATATGGCATTTGTTACATTTTGCAGCGATATCTGACTTAAAATATAGCTTATGCATTAGCATTTAGGAATATTGCCTCTTAAAGCTTACTTTTACAAGCTTAAATAAACGAAGCAACACAATTTAAGGAGATCAAAACTTTTTAGGTTTCAGGTCAATAAGCAATCCCATCAAATTATTCATATCGGAATCTTTAGGCTAGATTGTTATATGGCAATTTAGTTGGAAACTATTGAATAATTTAAGGCAAAAACGTAGGTCTATCCAAACTCTACTAAGAAAAGGATGACTGTTAATTCAAGACAAAACAAACACGAATACAAAGATATGATGACACAAATAAACCTTTATTACCCACTTTGGAAAAGATACCTTCCGGTATTTGCAATCCAAATTAAAAAGGCAATAACCGAAGAGCAAGAAATTAGCTTCACCAAATCTGATTTACATAGCTTAGGCAATAGAAACAAGGCTGACTACTCTTTCAGTTTGGAACTAGAAAATGGCAAAGTTAAAAACAACATTTCAGCTTCGGCAGTAGCTAGAGATTTATACGATGTTTTATTAAGCAGCCCTAAAATAAAGGATTTATTGCAAGACAATCATTTTAAATTCAGTTTAGGCAAAGCTTATGTTTTAAAAATTGCTTCCTTAAAAGAAGCAGTTGTAGAAACAGAACAGTAAGATTTATATAAAGTTGAGTTAGATATTTTTATATATTTGCGACCTGATTGGTCCCGTAGTTCAACGGATAGAATACCTGCCTGCGGTAGGCAGGGAAGTTTCCTAAACTTTAGATATGGATGTTTTTTATGTCTATGCAATAAAGAGTGAAGTGGACCAGAGAATTTATGTTGGTTTCTCTTCAGACGTAATGAAGAGATTAGCAGAACATAACGCTGGTAAAACAAAATCAACCAAAGGTTATAGGCCTTGGAAATTGATTTATACAGAGGCGGTTGTTGGCAGGATAGCTGCAAGAAATAGAGAAAAATACCTGAAATCAGGAATTGGTAAGGATTTTTTAAAATCTTTGTAAGATAATGGTCCCGTAGTTCAACGGATAGAATAGAAGTTTCCTAAACTTTAGATATGAGTTCGATTCTCGTCGGGACCACAAGCAAAAGCCACCAAATCGGTGGCTTTTTTAGTTATCGTTTTTTAAAAGTTGGTGAGCCACAAATCAAGGTAAAAGGATTACCGTGTCCCATCACATACTCCCCTAAAATAACCCACAGATTCAGCTATTCCCGCTAATGGATCTTTCATGTCTTTTTCATATTCCAAACTACAAGAGCCTTTGTAATTAACCTTCCTCAACATTTTTACGAATGCAGGGATGTCAATCACACCACGACCGAGTTCGCAAGTGGTACCTTTATTTGCAGCTTCCGTTACATTCTTTAAATGCATATCAAAAATCCGTTTGGAAAACTTCTGAAGGTCTGCCACCGAATCTCGTCCATCTCTTTTGTTATGCCCCATATCAAAGCAAATACCCACACGTTGATCTAGGTTTTTGATGAGGTTGTAAATGCTTTCTGCATTCGGATAAAGTTTATCTTCGGGACCATGATTATGAATGGCATATCGAATATTATATTCTTTTGTCTTTTGGGCAACGTATTCCAAATCTGCCTGAGCGGGAATGCCTATTAACAAATCAACACCCACTCTTTTTGCATAATCAAATGAATTGTCTATCTCTTGCCTAGTTTTTGTATATATGGGTCCGACCGCATACCCGACTACATTACTTTCTTTCAGTTTAGCATGAAAGGCTGCTATTTCGGCTGCCGTACTCTTAAAAGGCAAATGAAAATCTTTAATACACAAATATTGTACATCAACTTTTTTCATCATTTTTAGCGATTCATCCAAATTAAAGTTAAGAAAGCTATAACCTGCTATTCCTAATTTAAAAGAATCTTCACTAGCAACTTTGCGTTTTTCAGGCGCAGCGAAAACTGTTGGGATATTGATGAGCGTTGTTGCTGCCACACCTAATATTCCTTTTTGCAAAAAATTTCTTCTTGTCGTCATTTTAATTTAATCGGTAACTAAAGTTAATATTAAAATGGTGCGGTACAAATTTCGGGAGTGGTAATTTTATAGTGGATGGCAAATTCCTTCATCAGTCACAAAACCCCTAAAACAGAAAAACCAGGGGAACCTGTATGTTAACCCCTGGCATTCTTACTAACCAAATGTATCTTTAATTTTTTATTTCAGCCCATCTGCTACGCCAACATAGGCAGGCTTTCTAATTA
>SEDG01000486.1 GCA_004295885.1 Pedobacter sp.
ATTTCTGCTTTTTGAGGACTGATAACTTGCCCGTTGCTTCCTATAATCTGTCCATCCCAGTAAACATCAAAAGCACCGAACGCTTCTATTTTTAAGCCAAGTTGACCTGTTGGTTTTTTAACCAAATCGACCTTAGTTCGCACCCAGAAAACATTGTTTTTGGCATTTCCCCGTTCCTTCGCCCAACCAGCATCATTAAAATCCTTTTTTGCCCATAATTGGTTATCACCTATTTTATATACTGGCGGATAATCCTTAAAATCGGTTACTGGCCTGCAAGAAGACAGGAAAAGGATAGCTACAAAAAGAAAAAGGCAATTCTTCATTTACCAAAGATAGGTTATACGTTTTTCATAAAAATGCATTTCAAAAGGATATAGAGCAGTTGACATAGTTTTGCATTAGATGATGGTTCGCGGCCTGTAAACTTGTGGCATGAAACAAATCTATTTCCTCCTCCTCATTTTATGTAATTGTTTATTTGTTAATGCCCAACAAGCAGGTAAAACTGCAACATCCGTTGCTGGAGTTGTGCAAGAACAAGATAAAACGCCCATTGCTTATGCTACCGTTCGCATAAAAGACAAATCAGCGAAATTATTATCTGCTGCAATTACTGACGAAAAGGGAATTTTTAAACTAGAAGGAATTTCATCTGATAGCTTAATTATAGAGTTTTCTTTAGTTGGTTATCAAACTTTTACTAAACAGTTAAGTAAATCAAACTCGACAATAAATTTGGGAGTGATCATTCTTCAGCCAGATGCTACACTATTAAACGAAGTGGCAGTTAATGGGGAGCTACCATCCATTAGTTTAAAGCTTGACAAAAAAGTGTTTCAGGTGGGTAAAGATGTTTTATCTCAAACTGGTTCTTCATTGGATGTATTAAATGGCGTGCCCTCTGTAAGCGTAAATCCAGCAGGAGCTGTGAGTTTAAGAGGAAACAGCAATGTTTTGATATTGATTGATGGTAGACGTTCTGGCTTTACACAAGGAAATGCACTTGACCAATTACCTGCCGACCAAATAGAAAGAGTGGAAGTGATTACAAATCCATCATCGAGATATGATGCAGCTGGCTCGGCTGGAATTATCAATATCATATTAAAGAAAAATAAAAAATCTGGCTTAAACGGGCAATTGAGCTTAGTGGCTGGGATACCAGCCTAACCAAAAATACACTGTAGATATGCAATATGATTTTTGGAACAGTGATAAAGATTGGAACCTATCTACCCAAAAGACCTTGCCTATCGCTACAAACTTTCCAAGTGTTAGAACAAGCTCTATAGGTGCCAGCAAAGACTTTATGCTGCAAACAGACTATGTGCATCCATTAGATAGCATTACAAACTTAGAGTTTGGCATTAAAGCCGAAAAACGCAGCGTAACCAGCGATTTTAAAGCAGAGCGACAAAACAACACCAATTGGGAGATATTAGATGGAATTAACAATGAGCTTATTTACGATGAATTAATTGAAAGCGCTTATGTGCAATTCGCTAGTAAGTGGAATGAAATAGCTTATCAACTTGGAATGAGAACTGAATTAACTAAAATTGGCTTAGAGGACAGAGCAGGAACATTTAATAGCGATAAAAACTATACAAGATTTTTTCCGACGCTCAACTTATCTTATCAGTTTAACACGAAGACAACCTTTCAGGCAAGTTACAGCAAACGCATTAACAGGCCATCGCTTTTTGCTTTATACCCTTTTAATGAGTTAACGGATTTTAATTCGCAATATGTTGGTAGTCCGAATTTAAATCCATCTTATGCTGATGTGATAGAATTGAGCCTTTTGAGCAATTGGAATAAAGTCACATTCAATCCATCATTATATTACCAAAACAATAAAGACATTACGCAAGATTATACCTACAGAAATTCAAATGGTGTATTTATTACTACGCCCATAAATATTGATGGCGAAACACGTAGTGGACTAGAACTTTCTTTATTGTATAACCCTTACCGTTTTTTACAATTTAGCATGGAGGTTAATGCTTATCACTTTACGCAAAAAGGACTTTATGCGAATCAGGATTTTTATTACAAGGGTAAAATTTTAACCAGTAGGATAAGCACACAAATTAAGTTACCTAAAAAATTGAGTTTTCAAGGACGATATAATTTTACAGGAGCGCAAAGTAATGCCCAAAGTAGAACGGCAAGCATTCACAATGTAGATGTTGGGGCAGGTAAAACATTTCTTAAAGATAAAGCAACCCTATTGTTTGATGTAGCTAACCTATTTAATTTGAGAAAATTTGAAACTACAACAACGGGAAACAATTATTCGCTTCTTCAGGTTAACAGTCCGAATGCAGCAAGGTATCGTTTAACATTTGTGTATAAATTAAACTTAAAAGAAAACCAAGGCGCAAGACAAGCTAAAGCAGGAAATAGAAATTAAGAGCACTTTGTTTTTAACCATCAAAACACAAACAGCACAAAGTTAATCAGACGCTTCTTGGTGCTCTTCGTGTCTTAGTGGTTATTCATTTTTAAACTTTGACAAACCATTTGCAATTGGTTAAAGATTTGTCAAAGTATATTATCTACCTGCCCTTGGAGTTATCACTAAACTTTCGTGGCCATTTTCATCCACAGATTGTACACCGAAATAATAATTATCTTTTGAGTAAGCTAACGTTGCAGCATTCTCTTTTACGAAAAATTTCTTTTCCCAAAACGGGCTTGTGGTTTCACGCATCAACACATAATAACCTGCTGGAGTTTTGCCTTTTGGGGCATCCCATTTTAAAGCAGTTTTATTGGTCAAGCCCGCTGTAAGCACCACTACATTTTCAGGTTCTTGAGTCGATAATGCCAAATTAGACATCACCGAAAGGTTCATTCGGGTTACTTTTTGCAGGTAATTATAATCAACATATTCAGGTAAATCGCCAAACTTAAAACCATTTTCTGTTCTCACATCTTGGTGTTGTCGGTTAAAATCTTCGTTCATTTCGGTAATTCGCACTGCGGCAAAACCTTGTTGAGAAAATGGCGTATGGTCGCCGCCACGTAAAAAGCGGTCTCTTCTATAAATTAGTTTTACTTCTAATTGGTCCACATATCGCTCTGCAACCTCTTTGATATATCGAGCTGCCTGTCTTGCTTTTCCATCATTATCGGTTCCAGCAGATTGCCTTGCTGCCACTTGTGCTGGTGTTTCTAAAGGCGATACTCCCTCGCTAAAAACACGAACACTTTTATTGTCTTTAATGTCGGTCTCCATTCCGTAAGAATTACCAACTATGTCATTATTCATTAACAAGTGAACATTCCAACCTTCTTCTTTTGCTCTTTTGGCTAAGTTCGTTGCACCATACAAACCTTGCTCCTCGCCAACCATTGCCACAAAAACTAAGGTACAATTGAATTTTTG
>SEDG01000487.1 GCA_004295885.1 Pedobacter sp.
GTTCTATGGCAACTGTAGGCAGAAATAGGGCTGTTGTTGATATCGGCAAAATCCGTTTCCAAGGCGTATTTGCTTGGTTTACTTGGATGTTTGTGCACTTAATGACTTTGGTAGGATTTCGAAATAAACTGATTGTTTTTGTAAACTGGGTTTGGAGTTATTTCAGCTATGACAGAGGTACAAGATTAATTATAAGGCCTTTTCTTAAAGGAGATAGGTGGAAAGCTATTAATAGTCCTGTAATCGAAAAGTCCGGAAGTTTGGAAGTTGGAAAGTCCGAAAGTCCGAAAGTTCATTAGTTCACCAGTCATTGGTTCAATCAGGGCTAAAATCAAATCTCATATCTCACATCTAATTTCTCAAATCTCATAAAATGAAACTGATTGAATGCCCTCGTGATGCGATGCAAGGTTTGCACGATTTTATTCCGACTGATTTAAAAGCCGAATACATCAATTTATTACTTCAAGTTGGGTTTGACACCATTGACTTTGGCAGTTTTGTTTCTCCAAAAGCTATTCCGCAGTTGCGAGATACAGAGCAGGTTTTAGGTAAACTAGATTTATCGAACACTAACTCTAAGTTGCTTGCCATTGTAGCTAATTTAAGAGGTGTAGAAGATGCTATTAAGCACAAAGCCATCACTTACCTCGGATTTCCTTTTTCTATTTCAGAAACATTTCAACAACGCAATACTAATTCGAGCATCGCACAATCTTTAAACACAGTTGAAGAAATGCTTAACCTGTGTGATAAAAATCAAAAAACGGCAGTTGTTTATTTATCTATGGGTTTTGGCAATCCGTATGGTGATGAATGGAATGTGGAAATTATTGAAAAATGGGCTGATGAATTAGTTAGAAGAGGCGTTAAAATACTTTCATTGGCTGATACAACTGGAGTTTCTACTCCAGAAAAAATAGAACTTATCCTTCCAGCAATGATGAAAAAATTCAATCAGATAGAAGTTGGAATTCATTTGCATAGCACACATTTTACAAGATTAGAAAAAATTGAAGCCGCTTACAATGCCGGCTGCAAACGATTTGATAGTGCATTAAAAGGTTTTGGTGGTTGCCCAATGGCAAGTGACGATTTAACCGGAAATATGGCTACCGAAGATTTAATCTCTTTTTTGGAAAGCAAGGGTGAGAATTTAAATCTCGATATGGAGAAATGGCAAGAAGCGATGGTTTTCTCTTCAAGAGTTTTTAATGTAAATTAACCACAGATGCATACAGATAAACACAGATTTTAGGATTGCTAATTTATCTATGTTCATCCTTTTTATCTGTGGTAACAGGTATTTTCCCTAAACCTTCTTCACCATTTTAAAATGCTGAATACCTGCCTCCTCAAATTGCTCTCCTTCAGCTACAAAGCCAAATTTAGCATACAAACTCATTGCATCTAACTGAGAATTTAGATAAACATACGTTGCATCCGCAGGCAAATCATCCAACGCAGTGGCAATTAATGCTCTACCCACACCTTTCCCTCTAAAATCTCTAAGTACGGCAAAGCGCTCTAATTTGTAACCATTATCCGTTTTACGCCATCTACATGCACCGCAAGGCTGATGGTCTGACAAGGCCAAAAAATGATGTGAAACATCCTCGTTTTCCCATTCCAGTTCAGGCGGACAACCTTGTTCATCAACAAAAACGATTTTGCGGATAGCGAAAACTTTTTCAAGTTCTTCTTTAGTCAGTGCTTTTTGTACGAGAAGTGAGTCCATCTTTTTTAGGCTTTTTATAGTGTTTAATAATTTTCGATTTTTCTGTACTTAATTCTTCGGCGGCATCGATAGAATGAGAACAATGAATATCAGTCTCTTTCTTAGATAGCGCTGCCAATTTAACGTAAAATTTATGAAGTTGGTCTAATTCATCCTCGGTTAAATCTTCAATATCTACCATCCTATTACTCGTATGCTCTTGGGCAGCAATCAACTCATTTAATTTTAGCTGAATGGCTTTCCCATCTTTATTTTGAGCTTTCTGAATTAAAAACACCATCAAAAAGGTAATGATGGTTGTGCCCGTATTGATAACCAATTGCCAAGTTTCAGAATAATCAAACAGGGGCCCCATAGCTGCCCATAAAACCACTATTCCCGCTGCACCCAAGAATGCTGGGGAACTGCCAGTAAATTTAGTAGCCCCATTTGCAAATTTTTCAAATAAGCTTATTCCTTTTTTCTTGGCTTTCATATGATTATATTTCTACTAAGTTGATAAATATTAATGCAATAAAAAAGCGTCCCGATGAAATTGGGACGCTTTTAGCTAAAATATTAAGCCTGAAAAATGTTTTGTGCGACTATAATTTATC
>SEDG01000488.1 GCA_004295885.1 Pedobacter sp.
TAACGCAAGATGAAGATTTCTGGAAAGGTTGCCAGAGCTGTGTGAACTTCGAAATTTTAAAAATGAAGGATCGCAAAAACTGTATGTGTACAGCCATGCTTTATGATCCGGCAGAAAAGAAACACGAAGCAGCCAAGATTTTTGCAGAAGAATTACAGAAAAAGCCTGGTTTATATGAGCGTTTCATGCGCATAAAATCGGCATTGGTTATCAAGCCAAAATCTGGATTAAAATCCATTTTCTTATTGTTTACCCTTTTATTTAATAAATAGAATTGATGAAGAAAAAAGTTGTTTTAGCGTTTAGCGGAGGATTAGACACCTCATTTTGCTGCATTCATTTGGCAGAAGATCGTAATTTAGAAGTTCATTCAGTTATTGTTAATACTGGCGGATTTTCTAATGAAGAATTGCAAGAAATTGAAAAACGTGCTTATGCCTTGGGCGTGGCATCTCACGCTGTGGTAGACGAAACAGAAAGTTATTACGACGGTTGCATCAAATATTTGATATTCGGAAATGTATTAAAAAATGCAACCTACCCGCTTTCTGTAAGTGCAGAACGCGTTAGTCAGGCAACGGCTATTGCTAATTATGTTAAAAAAATTGGTGCAGATTACGTAGCTCATGGAAGTACTGGAGCCGGTAACGACCAAGTTCGTTTTGATATGATTTTCAATATTCTTATCCCTGAAGTAGAAATCATTACACCAATTAGAGATTTAAAATTATCCCGCGAAGCGGAAATAGAATATTTAGCCAAACATGGTGTTGAGTATAGCGCAGAAAAAGCTAGATATTCAATAAACAAAGGCTTATGGGGAACATCTGTAGGAGGAAAGGAAACTTTAACTTCTAACGAAACTTTACCAGAAAGTGCTTGGCCAACTCAAGTTTCAGAAACCGAAGCTAAAAGAATTGAACTAACTTTTGATAAAGGTGAATTGGTTGCTATAGATGGAGAGAAATTACATCCTGTAGCAGCTATCCAAAAATTACAAGCAATTGCTCAACCTTTCGGTATTGGTAGAGATATTCATGTTGGCGATACGATTATAGGTATAAAAGGTCGTGTTGGTTTTGAAGCTGCGGCTCCAATCATCATTATCAAAGCACACCATACTTTAGAAAAACACACGTTAACCAAATGGCAATTAAGTTGGAAAGAACAGTTGTCATCGTTCTACGGAAACTGGTTACACGAAGGTCAATTTCACGACCCAATTATGCGGAATATCGAAGCCTTTTTAACCGATACCCAGAAAATGGTAAGCGGTAAAGTTTTTGTAGAATTGTTGCCTTATCGTTTCCAAATTATCGGAATAGAATCTAACCACGATCTAATGAGCAATAAATTTGGCAGTTACGGAGAAATGAATAATGCTTGGAGTGGAGATGATGTTAAAGGTTTCTCTAAAATTTTCGGTAACCAAGTAATGATTTGGCATAAAGTTAACGGAGAGGCAGAGGGCTAAAAGACTACAGGGGAAAGCTTTCCTTCCACGTTGTCATCCTGAGCTTGTCGAAGGACATTAGATAAAATACTATGAAAATCCTTTCAAAAGATAATTGTTTAAGCCATTATAAATGGGGTGATAACTGTGATGGCTGGAATTTTGTAAGTAGTGCTGATGCAGCAATTAAACAAGAATTGATGCCAGCTCAAACTGCTGAAAAATTGCATTTTCACACTTACGCAGAGCAGTTTTTCTATA
This sequence comes from Pedobacter sp., assembly GCA_004295885.1. Classification (GTDB taxonomy): domain Bacteria; phylum Bacteroidota; class Bacteroidia; order Sphingobacteriales; family Sphingobacteriaceae; genus Pedobacter. The sequence continues at coordinate 1,715 of SEDG01000488.1, forward strand.
TTTTGAAAGGCCAGGCAACATTTTTAATCGACGGAGAAACGATTTTGATTGATGCAAATAAAGGCTTGCAAATAAAAGCAGGCAATAAGCATAAAATCTCGAATGAAACAAATCAGGATTTAGAATTTATACTTTTCTCTTATCCATCAACCCAAAATGATAGAACAGATTGTGAATAGTAAAAAAATAAAAGCCGGAATTATTGGTGGTGCAGGTTATACTGGCGGCGAAATGCTACGTATTCTGGTTAATCACCCAAATGTGGAAATTGCTTTTGTAAACAGCACAAGCAACGCTGGGAATTTAATTTCCGATGTGCACACCGATTTAATTGGTGATACCGATTTAAAATTTACAAGCGATATTCCTCAAGATATCGATGTATTGTTTTTATGTGTAGGCCACGGAGATGCAAAGAAATTTTTAGCAGTAAATCCTATTAATGAAAACATTAAGATAATAGATTTATCACAAGATTTTAGGTTAATTGCGAATGCTAAATTAGAAAATCGTGATTTCGTTTATGGACTTCCAGAATTAAATCGTGATGCGATAAAGAATGCAAAAAACATTGCAAATCCAGGTTGTTTCGCAACTTGTATTCAGTTAGGTTTAGATTTGTCTTTAGAGGAAGCTCAGAACATTTACGAAGATTATTATAGTGCACATCCGTTTACCCACGTAAGTCGGAAAAACATAGATTTAAAACAGGTTGTAAATACCAACAAAGCATTGGTTCATATCGAAAAACACGGTAATAAACTATTTATCATCAGTGCAATCGACAACCTATTGAAAGGCGCAAGCGGACAAGCCGTTCAGAATATGAATTTAATGTTTGGCTTGGAAGAAAATAGCGGTTTGCGCTTAAAGGCTGCAAACTTTTAAACACCACCTCATGCTGAGGCACGAAGCATCTGAAACCCATGAAACAGATTCTTCGTTCCTCAGAATGACAAAAACACAAAAAAATGAATTTATTCGACGTTTACCCTCTTAACGATATAGAAATTACAAAAGCATCAGGCAGCAATGTTTGGGATGCTAATGAACAAAAATACTTAGATTTATATGGCGGTCATGCTGTAATATCAATCGGTCATACAAACCCACATTATGTAACTCGTTTAACAGACCAATTAAACAAAGTTGGCTTTTATTCTAACTCAGTTAAAATTCCTTTGCAAGTTCAACTGGCAGAGAAATTAGGCAAAGTTTCTGGTAAAAAGGACTTCCAATTGTTTTTATGCAACTCTGGTGCCGAAGCAAATGAAAATGCTTTAAAACTAGCATCGTTTTACAATGGAAGAAAAAAGGTAATTGCTTTTTCTGGTGCATTCCACGGACGTACATCTTTGGCCGTAGCGGTTACTGATAATCCGAAAATTGTTGCACCAGTTAACCAAACTGAAAACGTAATCTTTTTGCCGTTTAATAATGAAGTAGCCTTAGAAGAAACATTTAAAGCGCAAGGCGATGAAATTTGTGCTGTAATTATTGAAGGCATTCAAGGAGTAGGTGGAATTAAGGAAGCTTCGAAAAGTTTCTTGCAAAAAATCCGTTCACTTTGTGATGAATATAATGCAGTTTACATTGCAGATAGTGTGCAGTGTGGGTATGGCAGAACTGGCTTATTCTATTCTCACGATTACGCTGGTGTAGAAGCTGATGTTTATACAATGGCAAAGGGAATGGGTAACGGATTTCCTGTTGCAGGAATTTCAATTGCACCTAAATTTAAACCTTGGCACGGTGAATTAGGCACAACCTTCGGTGGAAATCACCTAGCCTGTGCTGCTGCATTGGCAGTTTTAGAAGTGATGGAAGAAGATAGTTTAATGCAAAACGCAGAAGAAATTGGCAGTTATTTAATTGAAGAATTGAATAAATTTGAGCAAGTAAAAGAAGTTAGAGGTCGTGGTTTAATGATTGGTATCGAATTACCAGAAGAAAGGCAAATCCTTATGCACACCAAGATTTGGGTAAAAACAAAACCTTAGGGTTAGTTTTTATGAATCCTAGTTTACGCACTCGGTTGAGCACTCAAAAAGCTGCTTTAAACTTGGGTATGAATGTGATGGTGATGAACTTGGACAAAGAAGGCTGGGCATTAGAAACTCAAGATGGTGTGGTAATGAATGGTTCTACTGTTGAACACATTCGTGAAGCAGCTGCTGTAATGGGTCAATATTGCGATATTTTAGGCTTACGTTCTTTTCCAAAATTGAATAATAGAGAAGAGGATTATAGCGAAGACTTCTTCAATAAGTTTGTGAAATATTGCGCCATTCCTGTGGTAAGCTTAGAAAGTGCAACTCGTCACCCTTTGCAAAGTTTTGCAGATATCATTACCATTCACGAAACTTGGAATCCACTAAGAGTTGGTGCTAATGCTAAACCAAAAGTTGTTTTGGCTTGGGCCCCACACGTAAAGGCCTTACCACAAGCGGTTCCAAATTCATTTGCAGAATGGATGTGTAAAGCGCAAGCAGAAGGAATGATAGATTTTACCATCGCACAACCAGAAGGTTATGAACTTGCGGAAGATTTTACACCAGGTGCAAAAATTGAATATAACTTAGAAGAAGCTTTAGCAGGCGCTGATTATGTGTATGTTAAAAACTGGAGCAGCTACAAGGAATATGGAAAGGTTTTAACTTATCCAGATGGCTGGATGATGAATAACGATAAACTGAAATTTACAAATGATGCAAAAGTGATGCATTGTCTACCTGTTCGTCGTGATTTAGAATTATCATCCGAGATATTGGATGGACCAAATTCGTTAGTTATTCACGAAGCCGGTAACAGACTTTGGTCGGCGCAAGCGGTGCTGAAAGCGATGTTGGAGGAATTGTAAAATTAGTTACGTGTTTTGAGTTGAAGGTTACAGGTTTGGGCGCCTAGACTTGCAACTCGTAACTCGCAACCCATAACTCATATATGAAACAACTAACCATTATAAAAATAGGCGGAAACGTAATTGATAATTCTGAGAATTTGCATCAATTTTTGTTAGATTTTACAGCTTTACCTGGAGATAAAATTCTAGTTCACGGTGGTGGAAAAATTGCAACTGAGCTTGGCGAAAGTTTAGGTATCGAAGCCAAAATGGTTGACGGAAGACGAGTTACCGATATCGAAACTTTACGTATTGTAACAATGGTTTATGCTGGGCTGATTAACAAAAATATGGTGGCGCAATTGCAAGCAAAAGGGAATAATGCAATTGGATTGACAGGTGCTGATGGAAATATCATCAAAGCCAAAAAACGTCCTGTAAAAGAGATAGATTATGGTTTTGTTGGCGACTTGGATGAAAATTCTATTTCTTCAACTACATTAGATAACTTATTGAAAGCCGGTTTAACACCAGTTTTGTGTGCAATTACACACGATGGCGATACGCAATTATTAAACACAAATGCAGATACAATTGCATCTGCTGTGGCGGTTGCAATGTCATCATTATATGAAACGCGATTGGTATATTGCTTTGAGAAAAAAGGAGTACTGAAAGATGTTAACGATGATACAACTGTTGTTCGAGAAATTAAATCGACTGGCCATAAACTGTTCTACTAACTGGCTTTTCTAATAAAAAATAAAATCGGTGAAATCACATTAATCTGTGTAATCAAATGAATAAAAAAATAGCAATTATAGGTTCTGGAAATATCGGTATTTCTTTAGCGAAAGGTTTAGTAAAAGCTGATTATACATCAGCTGCTGAAATTACTTTAACACGTAGAAGTTTAGATCATCTAAAACCCTTTGCAGTAGCAGGATTTAATATTAGCAATGATAATAAAGCTACAGTTGCAAATGCTGATGTAGTAATTTTAGCCGTTTTGCCCCAACAATTAAACACTGTTTTGGACGAAATCTCATCGGCAATAAATCCAGCTAAACATTTGGTAATCTCGGTAATTTCTGGTGTAAGTTGTGCTGCGGTAAAGGAGAAGTTGGGTAATAGTGTAGAAGTAATCAGAGCAATGCCAAACACAGCTATTGCGATCGGTCAATCGATGACTTGCATTGCAAGTGATAATGCATCGGCAGAAAACCTAAAAGACGTTACCAAAATGTTTGAAACAGTTGGTTCAGTTGTTAAGATTAATGAAGACTTAATGACCTCGGCGACTGCACTTTGTGCTTGTGGTATTGCCTTCTTTTTAAGGGCAATTAGGGCAGCATCACAAGGAGGAGTGGAGATTGGGTTTCATGCAGATGAAGCTTTAAAAATGGCTGTTCAGACTGCAAAAGGAGCAGCCGATTTGCTTTTATTACACGGAACACATCCTGAATCAGAAATAGATAAAGTAACTTCGCCAAAAGGTTGTACCATTGCTGGATTAAACGAAATGGAGCACAACGGCTTTAGTTCATCGTTAATTAAAGGCATTAAACTTTCTGCGTTAAAAGCAGGGAATTTATATACTAAGGAGAGCTAAAAGCTTAATGTAAAATGGAAGAGGTAAGATGGAAAATGTACCGAACCAATAGTTTAAATTGATTGAGAGATGTTATTTGCATCCAATCTTGATACTTGATACTCAGTACTTGATACTATGATTGAAAACATACAAAAAGAAAGTCTGGATTTATTGCGGCAGTTAATTCGCATTCAGTCCTTTAGTAAAGAAGAAGATAGAACGGCGAATTTAATTGCTCAATTTTTAGAGGAGCGAGGTGCTGAGCGTGGTTTATTAGTGTTAGATTGTATATCTCACGGAAAAGCTGGTCACGCGGCGAGAGAAGAAGGAGAGAATGCAATTTACAAAGCATTAAAAGATATTGAGTGGTTTAGAAATTATCAATTTCCAAAAGTGTCTGAAGTTTTTGGCCCACTCAAAATGACGGTTACCATCATCAATGCTGGCTCGCAACATAATGTGGTTCCTGCAAATTGTACTTTTACAGTCGATGTTCGTGTAACTGATTCTTATACTAATGAGGAAGTTTTAGAAATTATTAGGGCAAATGTAGATTGTGATGTTACGCCTCGCTCCATTCGGTTAAAACCATCATCAATTGATAAAAATCACCCTGTGGTTGTTGCTGGTGTAAATTTAGGAAGAACAACTTATGGTTCACCTACAACATCAGATCAAGCTTTATTGGATATTCCGTCTGTAAAATGCGGACCAGGTTTTTCTGGTCGCTCGCATATGGCGGATGAGTTTTTATACGTTCGTGAAGTTGCTGAGGGTGTGAAAGGTTATGTTGATATGTTGAAACCAGTTATACAAGGATAAGGGTGAAGGCAGAAGGTTTAAGGTGGAAGGGTTTTGATGCATATCCTGCATTTTATGTATCCAAATTCTTTGTGCTGGTCGTGTCTTAGTGGTAAATTAGCTCTGTGTGCTTTGCGAAAACTTTGCGCCTTTGCAGTAATATAAATCAAAATGAAAATTTGGCAAAAAAATATTGAAGTAAATAAAGGCATCGAAACATTCACCGTTGGTAAAGACAGGGAACTGGATTTACAAATGGCGGCTTTTGATGTTTTAGGTTCTTTGGCTCACGTAGAGATGTTGGCCAGTATTAATTTGCTAACAGCTGATGAATTGACCGAAGTTCAAACGGCCCTAAAAGTGATTTACAAAGAAATTGAAGAAGGCAAATTTACCATTGATGAAAGTGTGGAAGATGTGCATTCTCAAGTAGAATGGTTGTTAACGCAACGCATTGGCGAAGCGGGCAAAAAAATACACAGCGGCCGCTCTCGTAACGACCAAGTTTTGGTTGATTTGAAACTATATTTCAGGGCTTGCATAAAAGAAATGGTAGAGAATACCTCAACCTTGTTTAACCAATTAATTTCACTGAGCAATACCCATAAAGGCAAACTTTTACCAGGTTATACACACTTGCAAATTGCCATGCCATCTTCATTCGGTTTATGGTTTGGCGCTTACGCAGAAAGTTTGGCTGATGATATGGAGATGATGCTTGC
>SEDG01000489.1 GCA_004295885.1 Pedobacter sp.
ATGCTAGTTAAAGCCGCTGGCTTATTTAACCTTGTTAATGCAAAAGGTTATCAAATGGATAAGGCAGAACTGGTAACCATCCTTGCAGAAACCATAATGATTCCCGATTATGCCATACAAACCTACATCCATTGGGAAGAAATTGATTTACATACCATTAAGGGAACCATCAATTACCACGGATTAAAGGCTTCTGGCATATTTTATTTCAGTGAAGATTTTCAGATATCGAAGTTTGAAACTTATGACAGGTGTTATACTGAAAGCAATGGCAATTTAGTTGAAACCAAATGGACAGCCGAATGTAAAGCCTATATCCAACAGGAAGACATCACTTTTCCTTCAAAATTTTCGGCAACCTGGAATTTCCCACAAGGTGATTTTACTTACTTTGAAGGGAAAATTGATAAAATAATTTATAGTGACTAATCATCATAGATCATCTTTAGCCTCGTGAAAATCTTTAGATGAACTACCCGTTCTACTTTGATATTCATCGGGATGCTCACTTGGTTTTTCTGATGAACCTGTAAATCCATCATCAGTTAATGAATCGTAACCTTGGGTACCCGTGTTGTCTAAACCATCCTTTGGAGCATCACTTTGTTGCATAACCTTTGGCGCAGCAGGAATTTGTTTAGTCCATTCAACACCAGCCTCTTCTAATTCGCCAACTTTCTGTTCAATAGGTTTAAAATAAGCTTCAAGATCTAAATGAGCCCCTTTTGGTTGCGGAGAACGGTCAATCGCTCCATCATCTTTTTTAGTATAAAATCCTAAATCTTCACCATCAAGGTTGATGTGATAATCAACTCCATCCCTAATTACAATAACATGAGCTAACTTTTCTTTAATAAGGACGTCAAAAATGATTTTATCTCCTCTCATTTCATTTTCATTGATGACAATGGAGTTTTCTATTTTATTTTGCTCTTTCATAACGGTAGCTTAATCAGTTTAATAACATCAGCCCCAAAGATTTTGTTTGGCTAGTTACGGCAATAACAAGGAATGTGTTTGCATTTAAAGGCAATTTTCATAATTTAGCCAAGCACAAACGCCCAAATGAAATATCACTTCCAATACGTATCAAAAACTACCGTAAGAATAGAGCTTATACCAGAAGATAAAAAAGAAATTACCCTCATCGCAAAGTTATCGCAGGGCGAAGAAAACAATGAGCAATTAACCGAACTTTTTCGAATAGGGTTAGAAAGTTATAACGCTGGCACTACGCTTGTCAAAACAAAGTTTATGAATTTCCCAAGTGTAGCACTTTGTAACTACACCACATCAACGCGAACCATAGATAATGTGGCTTAACGTTGCGTAAAAATTAAGATAGAAAATCATCATTCATTTCATTACAGGAAGAGTTTCATTATATTAGTCCACATACTAATCTAAAAAAATGAGCTATTCCATCCTTAAGAAAAAAAAGGCAGTGATTTTTTCACTCACCTTATTCATCTCTTCCTTTGCGGCCTTTGCCCAAGAAAAAGCACGGAGGGCTTAAAACTTCCTGTTATATATGAAACAAGTCCTTATTATGCAGGCACAGCTGGTACAGCACCTGGCACATTTTGGGATGTAAAACATGAGGTTGGCGTAAAACCTCCAGTGGCACGTATTCATCCAACGGTAAAACGTACAGGAACCAGACCTATCATTTCTAATTCATTAATTAGGGAATGGGTTAGACGAGGTTTTATCATCGTCCATTCTTCATCTCCTGGAACCGGGCTTTCGCAAGGCTCTCCTACTGTTGGTGGCATTAATGAATCCTTAGCACCAAAAGCAGTAATAGAATGGCTTTCTGGAAAAGACAATGGGTATACCACACCAGATGGCAATGAAAAAGTAAAAGCTTTTTGGAGTACTGGAAGCGTGGGCATGACGGGTACTTCTTACAATGGTACATTACCTGTTGCTGCTGCAACAACTGGCGTTGAAGGTTTAAAAGCAATTATCCCTGTGGCTCCAAATACTTCTTATTATAATTATTACCGCTCAAACGGCTTAATCAGAAATCCAGGTGGTTATTTAGGTGAAGATGTTGATGTATTGTATGATTACATCCATAGTGGTGCCGAAGATAAACGAGCTTATGCTGATAAAACAATAAGAGATGGCGAAATGGCAAAAGGAATGGACCGTGCTACAGGCGACTACAATAGTTTTTGGGCGGGAAGAGATTACCTAAATGCCGTAAAACCATGGAAAGCCGCTTTATTAATGTCGCACGGATTTAACGACTGGAATGTAATGCCAGAGCATAGCTATCGCATTTACAAAGCTGTAGAAGCAAAAGGCATTCCTGCAAAAATATATTACCACCAAGGTGGCCACGGTGGTCCACCGCCATTACAAATGATGAACAGATGGTTTACCCGTTACTTATTTGGTATTGAAAATGGAGTGGAAAAGGAACCAAAAGCATACATCGTAAGAGAGAAAGAGGCTAACACAAACCCTACAGCTTACGCAGATTACCCAAACCCAGCAGCGACTGATGTTAAATTTTATTTGGGTGCTGGCGGACCTAGCCAAGGTACCTTATTAACTAGCAAACCTGTAGCTCAATCTTCAGAAAAACTAAGTGACGATGTTTCCTTCTCTGGAAGTGATTTGGCTAAAGCAGAAAAATCAGCACACCGTTTGTTATATGTTAGTCCGGTTTTAAAAGAAGCTGTTCATTTATCGGGCCTTGCCCAAATTAGTGTAAAACTAGCCAGCAGCAAACCAGCAGCTAACTTTTCAGTTTGGTTGGTGGCTTTACCTTGGAGCGAAGGGACAGGTGTTAAATTAATGGATAACGTGATTACACGTGGATGGGCAGACCCTCAAAACTATAAGTCGATAACGAAAGGCACACCGTTAACGCCTGGTAAATTTTACGATTTAAAGTTTAACCTTCAACCAGACGACCAGATTATCCCAGCAGGTAAACAAATTGGCTTATTGATTTTCTCAAGCGATAGGGAATTTACGCTTTGGCCTAAAGCAGGTACAGAAATCACCATCGATTTAAACGGCACTACACTCACCTTACCAGTGGTTGGTGGGACAAGCGCTTTAGAAAAAGCCATCAAATAGCATTAAACATCTTTACTGAAGCGATAATATTCTTATCGCTTCAGTTCATGAACAATATAAAATGAAAAAATTAATTCTATTTCTTTTCGTAATTACTGCGCTAACTTCAAAATCACAAACTATTAATTTACCAGATTCTATTTATTCTGGAAAGCAAGGTGGATTACATGTGCAAGGTGTTGTAATTGATAAAAGGAACGGCTTTGTCTATTTTTCCTTTACAGACAAGTTGCTAAAAATGGATTTGAAGGGCAATTTAATTGGCAGTGTTACAGGTTTTGTCGGCCATCTGGGCGATTTAGACTTTACTCCAGATGGAAAAATTTATGGCTCTCTAGAATATAAAAACGATGCCATAGGCAAAGGAATTAAAAAGCAATTGGGCGTTAAAACCGTTAATGAAGATGGTTTTTACATTGCCATTTTCGATGCTTCAAAAATTTTACGCCCCGATTCAGGAATAGATGGAGTTGCTTTTGCACCAGCAATTGGCAGTCCAAGTAATACTAAAAAATTCCTTTATGTGGCCTACGGCGTTTATGGAGATACGGCTAGAAATGACAACGACCATCAAGTAATTTTGAAATATGATATAGCGGACTGGGGCAAATACGCACAAAAGCTTTCACAAGATAAATTGCATCATTCTGGTCCGCAAAAACCATTAGAAAAGTATTTCGTAAAAACGGGCAACAGCAGATATGGCATTCAGAATTTAGCTTACGACCAAGCTTCTGGCAATTTGTTCGCCGCAGTTTACAAAGGTTCAAAACCTCAATTCCCTAATTATGATTTATTTGTAATTGATGGCAAGAAAAAACCAACAGATACTTACAT
>SEDG01000490.1 GCA_004295885.1 Pedobacter sp.
CATTATATACCTTAGAAAATGAAATTAAATTTAAAAAGACCTCTAGCATTCTTTGATTTAGAAGCTACAGGTATAAATGTTGGTGCCGATAGAATTGTAGAAATTGGAATTTTAAAAGCGATGCCAAACGGCGATGAGTTAGTCTTAACAAAACGTATCAATCCAGAAATTCCAATCCCATTGGTAACGTCTTTAATTCATGGCATTTACGATGAAGATATTAAAAACGAACCAACATTTAGAACTGCGGCAAAGGAAATCGCAGATTTTATTGGAGATGCAGACCTAGCGGGATACAATTCTAACAAGTTTGATATTCCGATGTTGTTAGAAGAATTTCTAAGGGTTGGTATTGATTTTGACATGAGCGATAGAAAATTTGTTGATGTACAAAATATCTTTCACCAAATGGAGCAACGCACATTAAAAGCTGCTTATAAATTTTATTGTGATAAGGACATTATTAATGCACACTCTGCAGAAGCTGATATAAGGGCAACTTATGAAGTTTTGTTAGCTCAGTTAGATAAATATAAAGACACCGAATTTGAGGATAAAAAAGGTGTAAAATCAACTCCTGTACAAAATGACGTAGAAGCCTTACATACGTTTACCAATATGAATAAGGTGGTAGATTTCGCAGGGCGGATGGTTTATAACGAAAATGGGGAAGAAGTTATCAATTTCGGAAAACACAAGGGTAGAACCGTAGAATCTGTTTTAGATGTTGAGCCAAGCTATTATGCATGGATGAAACAAGGCGATTTCCCATTCTATACCAAAAAGAAATTGGATGAAATTTGGGTTCGATGGAACAAAAAGAAAGAAGAAGCTAAGGCTGCGAAACAACAAAGTCAAGCTCCAAAAGTAGAGCAAAAGCCAATAAAACCTCAAGAACCAGCTAAACCAATAAATAATGATATGCTGGAGCAATTAAAAATGAAGTTTGGAAAATAGTTTTGGTGAATTGGTTAATCGAATAATCGGTTAATTAATACCGAAAACAGTTAACTAGTTTGACGATTTATACAATTAACCAAAATGAAATTTAAAATATTATTTCTTTTCTCACTTATATCTATTGCTGCACAAGCTCAACTTCCTGTTGCACCGGTTTTTCAGCAGGCTTTTCAAAAAGGAACTCGTGATATAAGTGGCGCACCAGGCGCAAAATATTGGCAAAATACTGCCGACTATGATTTGAAAATTAATTTCAATCCAATTACTAGAGAAGTAAAAGGAACCGTAGAAATTAATTATGTGAACAATAGTCCTGATGTTTTAAACGAACTTTGGTTTAAGTTATATCCAAACCTTTATCAAAAAGGTGTAGTAAGAAAATCAAAAATTAAAGACGCTGACTTGGGTGATGGAGTTCAGATTACAAATGCCCAATTCAACAATCAGCCAAGACAAATTGCTAGTTTAATTATAGAAGGCACAAATATGCATACTGCTATTGAGCCATTGGCACCTGGAAAAAGTCTAAAGTTGAAATTTGAGTATCACTATATTCTAAACAAAGGTTCGCACATGCGTACTGGTCAAGTTGATGAAGGCGCCCATTTTATTGCTTATTCATTTCCAAGAGTTGCAGTTTACGATGATATAGATGGCTGGAATAAAATCGCTTACAGTGGTTCAGAAGAATTCTATAACGATTTCTGTAATTTTAAAGCTGCCATTACAGTTCCTAAAAATTACGGAGTTTGGGCAACTGGAGATTTATTAAACGGAAGCGAGGTGTTTTCTAAAGAAGTATTCAAAAAATATCAATTAGCGAACAAAAGCGATGAAACTATTGATGTAATTGATAATATTACCCTAGCACAAAATAAAGTAACTGCTCAAAAGGATTTCAATACTTTTAAGTTCGAAGCAAAAAACGTAGTAGATTTTGCCTTTGCAACAAGCAATCACTATTTATGGAAAGCTACAAGTTTAGTGGTAGACCCAATTTCGAAAAGAAGAACTAGGGTAGATGCAGTTTTTAATGCTAGTCATAAGGATTATTATGAGGTAATTGATTTTGCAAGAAAAACGGTCTATAACATGAGTTATGTATTTCCGAAATGGCCTTTCCCTTACAGCCACGAAACAGTTTTTGATGGCTTAGACCAAATGGAATACCCAATGATGGTCAACGATAACCCAGTGGATAACAGAGTGGATGCTATAACCTTAACAGACCACGAAATATTCCATACTATGTTTCCATTTTATATGGGGATTAATGAGACTAAATACGGTTGGATGGACGAAGGTTGGGCGACAATAGGAGAGTGGTTAATCTCGCCAATGATAGATTCTACAATCGTTGATGAATA
>SEDG01000491.1 GCA_004295885.1 Pedobacter sp.
AAAACAGGGTGTTGACCAGGAACTTTCTCGTTCATGACAGCCTGAATATTAGCAAATAAAGTCCTGTAGGTTGTGCCTGTTTTCAAATTTTCGAATACCTTGCTGATGGCATAGGTTAATGAGCCCATACCTACGTTATCATCGCCTGTGGTTTCATAGTTAAGTTCAGATGCCAATGCAGCAGAAATAACCACATAAGTTGCTAAATCTTTATCGTTACCACGAGATGCCGTGTTTTCTTTAAAAACCTCCTCGCCAGTTTCTTTTCGAACTGTTGGATTGTAACCATCATATTTTAAAGCTGGCTTACCACCTCTTGTTTTGGCTGAACCACGAGTTCCAGTTCCAGAATGGCAATTATCCATAAATACCACCACATCACCCTCGCTACCTAAAGCGTTTCTTAAACGTTGAATATAGATTCCGAATTCATCATCTCTAAAATAATTGGCTTGTAGTTTTTCATATTCTGCTTTGCTCAAAGAGCCTCTCGCCACGGCTGTTTTATCTGCTCCCATAGACAATGCAGCGTTGTAAGAAACAATGGTTTCATCATAACCATCAGCTTCATCGTTATTATCATCCGCTACTTGTTCCCCATGGGAAGAAATATGGATAACCACAATATCTTTTTTACCAACACTGCCTATCAAATTTTCAAAAGCTGCTTGTATTCCTTCTTTAGTTGCTGCAGAATCTGACACAACTTTAACTTCGTTCGCAGCAAAGCCCTGTTTGGTTAAGGTGTTTTTGATGTAGCCCACATCTTGAGCGCTAGAGATTTTGCTCCAACCTCCCGATTCAGGATAATCGCCAATGGCAAAAATTAAAGCGTGTTTTTTTTGAGCATTAACTGTTCCGACAGCAAAGAAAAGGATAAGTAAACCGAACGTTAATTTGAGTTTCATATCGAAATTTTAAAAATTCAACAATGTTGATGAATAGCTAAAATTACGCTTAAATAGGTATTGAAAAAATACCTAGAAGTGGGTATATTGAAGAGAGTGTAAAGTCAAAAGTCGATAGTCCTGAGTGTATTCTTGAAAACAAACTTCAGACAATCGACTTAGGGGGGGGATACTACTGATCAACCATATGCGATAAATGTAATCATCAACGACCCTATCCCAATTTCTTCTGGAGTCGAAGTATTATGGTAAGGTCTTGACTACGCTCAGGCAAACAGATTAGATATTTGACAAAAAAGTCCAGAAGCTTAACTCCTGAACTTTCTCTTTTAAATGTTCGTTTTTAGTCTGTTGTTGGTTCCTATTTCCTAGTTTCTCTTCCCCATTCCCTATTTCCTATTTCCCGAATTCCCACTCCCAACTAATAATTCCCAGTCACTCCTACTTCTAAGCCTCTCAATTCGGCTAAACCACGTAGGCGGCCAATGGCAGAATAGCCCGGGTTGGTTACTTTATTCAAATCATCTAACATTTGGTGACCGTGATCTGGTCTAAATGGCATTGGGGTATCTCTTTTTGCATTCTCCGCAGTAATTGCCTTCATGACTTCGTACATGTTTACATCTCCGCCTAAATGGTCTGCTTCATAGAAATTACCTTCTTCATCTTTGGTTACATTGCGCAAGTGCAAGAAATACACACGCTCTTTAACGGCTTCAAAAATATCAACCAAATCATTATTCATACCTGCGCCTAATGAACCTGTGCAGTAACAGATACCGTTAAAAGGTTGGTCAACGCGTTTTAAAATATCTAATAAATCTTCTTTGTTACTTGCTATACGAGGTAGACCTAAAATTGAGTAAGGTGGATCATCTGGGTGGATGGTCATCTTAATTCCATTTGAAGTACAGGTTTCTGCTATTTCCGATAAAAACCAAGCTAAATTCTCTCTTAGGCCATCCATCCCAATGGTTTTGTAAGTACCGATACTTTCGCGAAGTGCCTCCATTTCAATTTCCTTTTCATTCGGAATGCCCATTAAAACGTTTATGCGTAATTCGTTAAGTTCTTCTTCAGTCATGGATTCGAACCTAGCTTTAGCTTTCTCCAAAATATTTGCTGGATAATCGTCTTCAGCTCCTTCTCTTTTGAAAAGGTATAAATCAAAAACTGCTAAGTCTGCCCAATTGAAATATAACGCTTTTGAACCATCGGCCATGGTTAAATCAAGCTGAGTTCTTGTCCAATCTAACACTGGCATAAAATTGTAACAAATAGTCTTTAAGCCACAAGCAGCCAAATTGATCAACGATTTTTTATAATTCTCAATATATTTCCCTGCATTAGCGTTTCGTGTTTTAATGGCTTCGTGTACTGGCACACTTTCTACCACCGCCCAAGTTAAACCTGC
>SEDG01000057.1 GCA_004295885.1 Pedobacter sp.
ATTTTACAACGATGGAGAATAATAAAGATTTATCGATTTAGTTTTGATCTTTATATCAAAATAGGGCTTAATATTATTTTATGAAGTTTCGATGAATTTTAATTTTTGCCACAAGTTTTTCTTGATTTGTGCTAAAAATGTTACAATTAATTTGTTTTAGCTACATTTTTTTCTCAAACTTGTGATTAATTAACTTAAAAATTGCTAATATAAGGACTTTCATCTTCGCAAGGTGACAAGAATTTGGCGTGGAGGGATCGAAACTCGCCTTGGTCTATCTATTTCGATAGATGATAATTCTCAAAATCAATTTCAAACGAAATGATCTAAAAAATTCGCCAAAAAAGCAACCAATTTTTCACACAAAATTAATTATTTATGAAAAAAATTTTACAAAGCCTTCTCGTTTTGTCATTGCTATTTTCGGTAGCATTTGCGCAAAAGCGAACGGTAACCGGAACAGTTAAAGACAAAACAGGCTTACCTGTCCCTGGTGTAACTGTAAAGGGCAGAGGTTCAAATGCAATAACGGGTACTAGTTCAAATGGTACTTATAGCATTAGCGTTCCAGCATCAGTTACGGTAATAGAATTCTCTTCGTTAGGTTATGCTAACCAATCGGTAACTATTGGTACAGGAAACATTGTTAACGCGACTTTAGAGGATAGCACTAACGACTTACAAGAAGTTATGGTAGTTGCCTACGGCACAGCAAAAAGAGAGAGCTTTGTTGGTTCAGCATCAATAGTTGGAGCAAAAAACTTTGAAAGCAGGCCTACAACATCTTTCCAAAAATCTTTACAAGGAGCTGCAGCTGGTGTACAAGTTGCTAGTGTTTCTGGTCAGCCAGGTGCGGCAACTCAAATTCGTGTTCGCGGTATAGGCTCAATTACTCAATCTGCATCTCCATTGTATGTTATCGATGGAGTTCCGGTTTCACCTACCGGTACCGATTTGACTAGTGTTGCTCAAACAGCAGATTATTTGGCAACATTGAATCAGAACGATATCGAATCTGTAACGATTCTTAAAGATGCCTCTGCATCAGCAATCTATGGCTCTAGAGCTGCGAATGGAGTAATTTTGATTACTACAAAACAGGGTAAAGCAGGTTCAACAAGGTTTAATGCAAGTGTTACAACAGGAGTTTCTGCACAAGCATATGATAAACACGAAACCTTAAACGCAGAAGAATATTATAGGTTATACTTCAATAGCTACTATGCTACCCGAATTGCTGCTGGTGACACTCCTGCTGCGGCTGCAACGGCTGCAAATAATAGTACAAGAACTAAGTTAAGCGTAAATCCATTTAATACCCTACAGCCTTTTGTTGGCGGAGGTACCCTTGCGCCAGGTGCGGCTTTGTACTATGATACCGATTGGAGAGAAGAGGTTTTGAGAAGAGGTATTACTAAAGATGTAAACGTTTCTGCGGCTGGAGGAACTGATAAATTAAAATATTATGTTTCAGGTGGATATATAGATCAAAAAGGGATTGTAATCGGCTCTGATTTCGAAAGATATAGCGCTAAATTTAACCTATCAAATGACGTAACAAGCTTCTTTTCTTGGGGTATTAATAACACAATAGGTTGGTCTGCACAAAATACGCCTGCGGGTGCTGGTGGCGGTGCTAACCCAGTTCGTTTTGGAGACATTGCCTCTAACATTTACTCCTTATATGTAAGAGATGCAAACGGAAATCCTACAATTAATCCTGCAACAGGAAAGCCTAATTACAATTATGTTAATCCAGTTTCTCCAGATTTCAACCCTGTTGGCTTAAATGAATTGGATCAATACTTGAGTAAAACCCTTCGTATTAATTCCGCTCCCTATGCTCAAGTTAAATTCTTAAAAGGTTTTACAGCAAAATCACTAGTGAGTTTCGACTACATTAATGTCAAGGAAAGACAATTTTATAATATAGAACATGGAAATGGGGTTGGTGTAAGAGGAAGAGGCTATCGTTATGCTAAGGATGATATCACAACTACTTTTATCAATACTTTAACTTATGATAAGAATTTTGGAAAACATAATTTAAATGTATTGTTAGGTCAAGAGGCCTATAAGAATAGCTACGAAACCATGGTTGCAGAAAAAACAGGTTTTCCATTTGCTGGCGTGGATGAATTGGGTGTTGCTTCACTTCCAGGTTCAGGAACTACATCAGATCTTACACTAATTCGTTTTTCATCTTATTTCTCTAGATTCAATTATGATTTTGCAAACAAATATTTCTTCTCGGCAACTTACAGAAGAGATGGTTCTTCGGTATTTAGCACTGGAAACAAATTTGGTAACTTTTGGTCGGTTGGTGGTGCTTGGAGAATCAACCAAGAGGAATTTATGAGTAACTTAACTTTTATTAATGAACTGAAATTAAGAGCAAGTTATGGAACCACAGGTAATAACAATATAGGTCGTTATGCAGCGCAAGGTTTATACTCCTTAACTGGCGCTTATGAAGGTCAAAATGCATCTATATATAGTCAGTTGCCAAATCCAGCCTTATCTTGGGAGAAAAACAAGACTACCGATATTGGTATAGAGTTTTCAATTTTGAATCGTCGTATTTCTGGTGAAGTTGGTTATTATAAAAAACAATCTGAAGGATTATTGTTTAATCAACCGATAAGTAGACTAATTATAGGACTTGCAACATTGCAGACTAACTTAGCGGAGATTAATAATTCTGGACTTGAAATAATGTTAAGTGGTACGCCAATCGTAACATCTAATTTTAACTGGAACGTTTCGGTTAACTTATCAACTAATAATAACGAAATCAAGAAGCTAACCCAAGCTGAAGTTGCAGATGGACAGTACAACTTGGTAGTAGGCCAGAATCGTTACCAATGGTATTTAAGAGAATATGCAGGTATAGATCCAGCAGATGGAAGAGCACAATGGTATATGGATGATGCTAACGGAAATAAGGTGCCTACTAAAACCTATGCAAGTGCGAAGCTATATACTGGACACGGTTCCGCATTACCAGATTTTATTGGTGGTTTTAACAACACATTATCATACAAACAGTTCGATTTTAGTGTGTTAACTTACTTCTCTTATGGTGGAAAAGTTTATGATGCACTAGAACAGGCCTTAACCCATAATGGTATTTCTCCGGGGCAACAATTGTCAAGAGAAGTATTAAACGCTTGGTCTCCAACAAATACTTCTTCAACGATTCCAAGATTTATGCCAGTAAATACCGACCTTTCTAATAGTGCTTCTACGAGGTATTTACACGATGGTTCGTATATAAGGGTTAAAAATGTCACTTTAGGTTATACACTTAAAAAAGACTGGGCTTCGAAGGTAAAATTAAGTAGTGCTCGTCTTTTTGTTACAGCAGAAAATCCTTTCACTTTTGCAAAGCATAAAGGCCTAGATCCTGAACAAGCGATTACTGGTACAAGTAACAATGACATTCCAAACATTAAGACATTGTCTGTTGGTTTAAGTGTAGGGTTTTAATATATAGATAGATATGAAAAAGATAAATAAAATTGCAATTTACGCATCACTGCTAGTTACTGCCTTAGCTACCGGATGTAAAAAAGAATTTTTGGAGGTGACCCCAGAAACATCTATACAGGCTGATCAAGCGTTTACAAGTCCGGATAGAATTAATGCTGTCCTAACAGGAATATATGACCTCGCCTCAAATTCTGCATATACACATGATATGATTTTAACATCCGATGTTAAAGGAAGCGATGTGTTAATTGTAAGTGGAGCAGGTAACTACAATAGGTTTGTTACTGGATATCAATATTCACAATCTTATACTTCTGCAGAGCCTCTAAACTATTGGACTCAAGCTTATAGAATTATTGCGACTTGTAACCAGTTTGAAGAAAAACTACCACCAGTTGCTTCTCTGACCGCAGCACAAAAAACAGGTTATTTTGCGGAGACCAGAGCTTTAAGGGCAGAAGCTTATTTTAACTTAGTAAGATGGTTTGGTAAGCCTTACACGGTTGATCCAGA
This sequence comes from Pedobacter sp., assembly GCA_004295885.1. Taxonomy (GTDB): domain Bacteria; phylum Bacteroidota; class Bacteroidia; order Sphingobacteriales; family Sphingobacteriaceae; genus Pedobacter. The sequence goes on from SEDG01000057.1 coordinate 4,006, forward strand.
AGCTTTAGGAGTGCCAATTACTTTAGCTCCACTAGCATTGACAGATGTACTTCCATTAAGAAGTAAAGTGAAAGAAGTATATGCACAAATACTTGCAGATTTATTGTTTGCAGAAGCGAATATTCCAGCAACAAAAACCAGTGTTTATAGGATGAATAAAGCCGCTATACAAGGCTACCTAGCTAGAGTTTATTTAACAATGGGTAATTATACTGAGGCGAGTAAATATGCTAAATTGGCTAGAGCAGCTAAACCATTAAGTACTGGCTCAGCTTTATTAGCTGGGTTTGCCGCACCTACATCAGAGTGGATTTATGCTATCAATGTAAGAACTGATGATAACCAAGGTTTCCTTAATGTGCATTCATTCTACGATCCTTATGATATTGGTTACTCAAGCTTTCGAGCAAATGATGCGTTCTTTAATTCTTTCGCTGCCAATGATATCCGTAAACAACAGTTTTTAGTTAATGGTGTATTAGGTGCAAGAAGAGGTCCTGAAGGTTATTTAATTAATAAATTTGATTTTAGAACATCTGCTGCAACTAACACAGTTCTAATTCGTTCATCAGAAATGTATCTGATCGAAGCTGAAGCTGAAGCAAGATTAGGTCTGGCAAATGAAGCAGCAGCAAAAGCAGCTTTATTAGCTGTACAAGGCAGATCAATTCCTACTGCAGTACTTTCATTGAATACTGGTCAAGCTTTAATTGACGAGGTTTTAGCAGAAAGAGGTAAAGAATTATATGGCGAAGGACATAAGTTTTTTGATTTATTAAGAACAAAAACGCCTATTGTAAGAACAGCTACAAATGGTCATTGGGTTGCTTTAAACCTTCCAGTTGGAGATAATAGATTGGTATTCCCTCTACCTCAAGCAGAGTTGAATGCGAATCCGTCATTAAAGCCTCAACAAAACCCTGGGTACGCAAATTAATTATAAGGGACTAAGTTAGTTTAGTCAAAAAAAGGCCCAGTTTACATTGTAAACTGGGCCTTTTTATTGCGTAAAGTCTAAAACACAATAAAAAAATCCTAGAAAGACAAAATTTACAAGTGTAATTGGTGTTTAAGGAAGTTTTTATTGTGTTTAGCATATTTTCCAAAATAAAACTCTTCTTCTATTGTAGCCTATAGCATTAAAAATGGCGTTTTGTAAAGAATCTGTTATATTAATTTTGTTTAATAATTATTTTTTCTCATTTTAGGATTACGAACTTAAAACTAACCTAAATTTTATCAAATGGAAAAACAACCCTTTTATCATTTGGAATAGGTATGCACTAAAAGCATTTTACTATTCTAGCATTTCTATTTTTTCTAGACAAACCATCTAACAGATTAATCAATCATTCTGTACATTTCAATTTGATGTATGGCTGTGCTTTGCATTTTTCAAAACTAGTTAACTAAAATTATTATCATCTAAACTAAATTTATTCATGAAAAAACTTGTACTAAGTTTATTCATCTTGATGAGCTTGTCCCTTAGTATGTTTGCACAAGAACGTACTCTAACAGGGATAGTTACCTCAAATGAAGACGGATTGCCAATTCCTGGTGCATCTGTAAAAATTAAAGAAGTAGCCGGTAGCGGTACAACCACAGGAGCCGATGGAAGGTTCTCATTAAAAGTTCCGGCTGCGGGAAAAACAATAACAATATCTTATTTGGGCTTCTCAACCAAACAAGTGGTTATTACTGGCTCAAACCTAGTCGTTTCACTTGAGGCCGACTCTGCGCAAATTATCCAAAGAAGTGGTGCGCCAGGCTCTGGGCCACAAATTATTTTAAGGGGCTATACCAATTTAAATGGCACGACACCTCTAATTTTAATAGATGGTGTACAGGCTAGTTCAGATTTATTAACGTCGTTAGACCCAAACACTGTTGATCGCATTGAAGTGGTAAAAGGTTCCGCGGGAGGTATGTTATACGGTGCTCAAGGAGGTAATGGTGTTATCCAGGTATTTACAAAACGAGGAAGCAAAAACAGCAAATTAATCATTGACGTTTCTTCTAAATATAGTGCTGATAACGTTATTATTGGTAATGAGCTTGTGGCTACAAATCACCATTGGGTTACTGACGCGAATGGCGCCATTCTAGGGGCTGGTAGTGTTCCAATTTCGGCCAGTGCAATCGGAGTTTGGCCAAACCCTACAGCTTTGCCTTTTGCTACGGATAAAACTGTACAAAATAACAAGCCGATTCTATTGCCAACTTTTGATCATATCAAACAAGGAAACAGAACCGCTAACACTTTCAGTAACTCATTTAGCATCCGCGGTGGTTCAGAAAAGATGGATTATTCATTTGGGGCTTCTAATTTGTCTCAACAAGATGTGTATAGCAATAATTTCAGAAGAACGAATATGACTGCTAATTTTGGATTTAATCCAGTTAAAGGCTTAAGTTTTAGAAGTAATACACAATTAATTTATGCTTATGAAGATTTGCTTTCTGCGGGACGTTTTAATCTAGTTAACTCTTTGCAATGGATTGATTTTAACTTCCGTGGCCCATCGGGGATGTTGGTAGTTAAACCAAGCACATTGACCGATGGTAACAATGCACTAGCAGAAAAAGAAGCGCATTCAAGAAATAGTAAAACACCGCGTTTGGTTCAAAATTTCAACTTAAATTATAAATTTCCAAAATTTGTTGAGCTTGATTTGAAATACGCTTTGGACAACAGAAAGAGAGATAATTTTGACTATTATCAAAACCAAGTTGGCCGTGCACAGACTGTATTCTTTGGTTCTGTTAATAACGGAAGTATAGATACTGAGATGCAAGACTCTAGAACTATTTACTCTAGTGCCAACCTATACTTTAGAACAGATTTCAAGGAAGATTTCGGAATTAATATTCCTTTAAAAACAACAACTCAGGTAACCTATGACAATAGGCATGAGAAAAGCCGTTATTTCTATGCATCTGGAACGGGGCTTCCTGCTTATCCTCCATATACCATCAGCAGTGCTTCTACAAAAACTAGTGGAGATGATTATAGCGAGTTGTTAATTTATGGATTCTTAGTAAATCAAACCTTGGATTATGATAACCTAGTTGGTATATCAGCTGGTTTCCGTTCAGATTATTCTTCTGCCTTTGGGGGACAATCAAGAGCAGCTACTTTTCCAAGAGGAACAATCTACTTTAACCCTTCTGAATTTTTCAAAAATAAAAATGTTATAACCAACTGGAAATTACGTGCAGCATATGGCGAAGCTGGAGTACAACCAGGAGCTTATGATAGGCAAGTTACCTTTAGCAGAGGCGCTTTTGGAGCCTCTGGGTCATCGCTATATACAAGGTCTGAGGCCAGAAACCCTGAACTGGAACTTCAAAATACCACGGAGTTGGAGGTTGGTACAGATTTAAATCTAACACCATTTAAAGGTAGTTGGTTAAGTAGTGTTACTTTCAATGGTACCTATTGGAAACGTACTTCTAGTGATGTTATTCAAGGGGCACCAGTAGCACCATCAACAGGAGCTGTTACGGCATTAGATAATTTACTTGCATTAAAAAGTAATGGTATAGATCTTTCCTTAGATATCAATGCTTATAAATCATCAAATTTTGATTGGTACTCTGGTATCAGATGGGCTAAATCTACTTCATCAATCACCAAAATAGCCAATAATGTTGCGTTCACCAATGGCGCATTTAACTTAGCTCCAGGGGGTAATTTAGGCGATTTATATATGCAAAGTCCTTTACACAGTATCGACCAGTTAAAGCCAGATGGAACACGTTATATACCATTAGCAAACGTTGCTAATTATACTATGGTTAATGGCAATGTTGTTAACCTTGCTAATTATAATGCAGTACTTACAGGCGCTGATGATTTATCGGTTGTTGGGAATGTGAATCCTGATTTCACCATGTCGTTCATCAACAGGTTTACGATTTATAAAAACTTAAACATAGGATTTCAATTTGATTGGATTCATGGAAATGAAATCTATAACCAAACTAGACAATGGTTGTATCGCGATAGGTTACATAAAGACTTTGATGAGCCGGTTACAATTAGTGGTCAAACTGGAGCTTTTGTGGCTTACTACAATAGTTTTTATAACACAAATACTCCACTTTCTCATTTCGTTGAAGATGGAAGTTATGTTCGATTGAGAGACGTTTCTGTAACTTATGATTTAACTAGATTGGTAAAACAGAAATGGCTAAGAAGTTTATCAGTTACAGCGACTGGTAGAAACTTAGCTACTTGGACAAATTATAAAGGTCTAGATCCAGAAGCAACAGCAGCATTAACAAACCAAGGTGGAACAATTGGTAGAATAGGATCATTTACTGGTATAGATTATTACAGTGCAGCGAACCTAAGATCATTCCAATTTAGTTTAAACTTTGGATTTTAATAGTTTATAGATAGAGATTTAATTCAAAATAAGATGAAAAAAATAATAGCTTTTTTTGCACTTGTCATAGCTTTGGCAAGTTGTAAAAAATCAGAATTACAATTGGCCGATCCTGTTTCGCCGGTACCTAGTCTTGGCTTAGCGTCGGTTAAAGGAGTTGAGCAGTTTGCTTTAGGGATGTGGAATAAGTTATATGTAGGAAATAACCTTTTGGTACACAGCTTAGAAATTCATAGTATCATGGGTGACGAGCAATGGGCCTCTGCAGGTAATTTTGGTTGGAGATATGCCAATCAGGTAGATAAAATTACTTTACCTGCACCATATAACACGGTTGTTCCTTCAGTTTTAGGTTTAAGTCAGCCAGCTCAATTAAAAGCACTGAACAACTTAGCAGCAACAAATGGCTCTCAAACTAACGTAATTGTTTATGAGTGGAATATGGCCTACTTTATTATTGGTCAGACAACGGTATTGTTGGAAGCAATTGATAATCCTGCACTTACTATACCGGCTAATGAAAAAGCAACTTTAAAAGCCTGGGCTTATTGGTGGAGAGGATTTGCTTATTCTCGCATTGGTTCGATGTACCTTGCAGGTGTAATCAATGATAAATTTGATGGAACAACTAGCAACAAGTATGTTACCCACGATGCGATTATTGTAGAAGCAAATGCAAATTTTGATAAGGTAATTGCATTATTAACTCCAATACCAGCAGGCGATGCTGTTTATACAGCTACGGTTAATGCAATTATTCCTTTATTTAATAATAATGCAGCTGTGTCTGGTATAACACCAGCGATGTGGGTTAGAGAATGTAATACTTACAAGGCGAGGAACATAATGGTTAATAAAAAAGTAACTGCTATGACGGCTGCTGATTGGACTACTGTTAAAACCTTAGCTACAGCAGGCTTGATTCCTGGAGATAATGTATTACAATTAGGAATGGCTGCCGATGGAAAGGAAGATTTAACACCAAACGTTCAGCAGCACGTTTACGGTTGGAACTCCTTCAACAACAATCCTGGATGGTTATTTCCTAGTGAGCGTTGGGTTCAGGATTTTAAAACTGGCGATGCCAGATTTACCAATGGGGTTAAAAGTTTGCCTGCCGCTTCTGTGGAAGTAAACAGGACTTCACGCGGTTTGCAATTTGGAGGTCGTTATTATTTCAATCAGATTGAAAATGGTGGTTATTGGTCTACAGATAATAAAAAAGGCCAAGTTAAGTTTGCGGGTTCTTGGGAAGAAAATGCTTTGATGCTTGCAGAAGCAAATATCCGTACAGGAGCTATAGAAGCTGGATTGGCCTTTATAGACCAAGTTAGGGTAGCTAACGGTGCGGGATTACCTGCTACGGTGGGTGCAGGTTTAACTTTGCCTCAAGCTTTAGAAGAATTAAGGAGAGAACGCAGAATTGCATTAACCTTAAGAGGACTAGCGTTTTATGATGCTCGCCGTTGGAATGTAACAGCCCCTGCTAGTGCAGGCGGTGGTCGTGCAAACGCAAATATCTTGGTGCCAAATAGTATGATAGGCGCTACTCCAGCCGGAAGTTGGACATTGCTTCCATGCTTTATGGAATATAACTACTTAGACTATTTTGATGTACCAGTAACAGAGTTTAGTTACAATGCTCCTGCCGCAGGCGGACCAGTTATTGCGAATTAAAAACCAATACTAATTATTTATTATTAGAAAGCCCAGTTTACAAACGTAAACTGGGCTTTTTTTGTTTCGTAAATCCCCCTTACTTCTTCTCAATGCTGTATCTACCTGGGCCAATAAATATTAGGCTAAAAAATACAATGCCTAATTCTATCGCGTGACCAGCTCATCCAATCCATCGCCTTTGGCAAAATGAACTTGTGTAGCAATAATCATTAGTTATGTGTGCATAACAATTTACCGGCCTATAATCGGATTGGACTTAAAAACAGTAGATCAGATTGTATTCTCAGTGTTTGTTAATTAAGATAGATTGGTTCTTGGCTTACGAAAATCTATCATACACTATATATCGGAAAAATCTGCGAACCGTTAGAAATGGATGTAATGTTGGCGTGTGAAAGTTATAATTACTGCAGTTGTTTGCTTGTAAAAAATTAAAAAAGTTAAATGTTTGCATTATGTCATTGGCAGAGGAAACACAACTATCTTGGAACCGATTTTTTCTTCCCCTTTTTCTGAGAAAACGAAAACCGATGTTTACGAGTGCATTGTTTTTGGCAGATTATCAAAGGGCAATTTTCAGCCATAAAAAGGTAATGATTTTCCTGTTATTATAATCTTTTTTAGAACCCATAAGCTAAAGTAAACGAGGTTAAAAATGTTTAATTTTTTTTATTAAATCTGTTTTATTATTCTATTTAAAAATTAACGTAACACGCTCTAAAATAAACTATTAATTAAAAAAAAATCAAATAAAGAATAATATTTTCTCTGTAGTTTAATAATTCAAATTTATTTGTTTTTACTATTAATTATAAGCAGACTTGTTTTAATTAACTAAAAATTTACTTAAAAAAAGTACTGCCGATGATTGAAAATTTACCATGTAAAAAGATGGTTTGAAATAAATTCTTCTCCATTTTTCTCATCAATTTATTTCTCGGATTGATGATTTAAAAATCGCTTCTCGATTTCAAATTAACTGACACAATTAATTAACAATTAAATTATCTATGAAAAAACTTATCCTCAGTTTATTCATTTTATTTGCTGTATCTATGAGCGTATTCGCTCAAGACCGTACAATTACGGGTACAGTTAAATCAAGTGAAGACGGATTGCCAATTCCAGGTGCATCCGTTAAAGTAAAAGAAGTATCGGGTCTTGGCACAGTAACAGGTGCCGACGGTAAATTCTCAATTAAAGTGCCTACAGCGGCAAAAACAGTTATCGTTTCCTATATTGGTTTTGGGATAAAAGAAGTCACCATTTCTGGATCAGCTATTGATATCTTATTAGGCAACGATGCCAAATCACTCAATGAGGTGGTTGTAACTGCAGTTGGGGTTACCAGAGATAAAGCTTCAATTGGTTATTCTGCAGATGTTATTTCTAACAAAGACCTCACAAATGGAAGACAAACCAACTTAATTAATGGTTTGACTGGTAAAGTCCCTGGTGTTCAGATTGGCCGTTCAAGTGGAGGTGTGAATACAGCGACCAGAGTAACTCTACGTGGTGTTAGATCATTGAGTGGTAGCGGTCAGCCTTTATTTGTTATTGATGGTGTTCCTATCGATAACTCTGCAAGACAACCATCAACAACTTCATCTAGTCAGGTAGATGTTGGTAATCGTGTGGGTGACATCAACCCTGATGATATTGAATCTGTAACAGTTCTTAAAGGAGCAAACGCTGCTGCATTATACGGTTCTCAAGGAGTTGATGGTGCAATTATTATTACTACAAAATCGGGTAAAGATGCTGCATCTCGTAACAAAAAAATGGAAATTAATGTAGTTTCATCTTATCAAATAGATAAAGTACAAAAACTTCCGGAAGTTCAGAATGAGTTTGGTTCAGGTTATGAGACAGGTGTTGTAGGGGGTGTATCTCAAGTAGAGTATGATGCTATAGAAAATACTAACTGGGGTCCAAAATTAGATGGTTCTATGGTTCAATCGGGCCCAACTTTAGCAAATGGACACAAATTGATGATTCCTTATAGCGCCGTTCCAAATAATATCAAAGATTTTTTTAACACTGGAACTAACTGGCAAAATTCAGTTTCTTTCCAAGGTGGAAATGAAAAATCTTCATTCTATGGCTCATTGTCAGATAATCAGGTAAAAGGGGTTATCCCAATGGATAAATTTAGAAGGAATACGTTTAAATTATCAGGCTCTACTAAGTTGGCAAATAATTTTAGCTTAACTGCTAATATTAGTTACAACAAAAACATAACTAGCACTTCATTCGTTGGACAGGGAAATAATAGTGTACTTGATGCAGTTTACAATACAAGTCGTCAGATTACACTGACTGATTTCAAAGATTGGAAAAATTATGAGTTTGCAACAACTCAGGGTTATTTCAACGGATATCAGCCTAACCCATATTACAATATTGCCAATAACAGATACAATGATAACTTGGATCGTTTCCTAGGAAGTTTCCAAATGTCATATGATCCATTGAAATGGTTAAATGTGACATGGCGCTTAGGTACTGACTATGCATCTAGCAGAACAAAATCTACTTTTGAGAAAACAACTTTCGGTACAGGGCAACGCCCAACGGCAACTCCAGGTGCGATCACTGAGAATGCTTTTTCAAATAGGATTATGAACTCTGACGTCTTAGTAACTGTAAAAAGGGATATTAATAAAGATTTCAACGCTACTTTGATCCTGTTAAATAACGTGCGTCAGAATGACAACCGTAACTTAACCTCATCAGCAAGTGCAATTTCTACACCTGGTTTCTTTAACTTATCAAACCGTGTGGGTGAACTAGGTGGTGGAGAATCTTCTTCAAAAAACCGTATCATTGGTTTCGCTGGGGATTTGACAATTGGCTATAAAGGCTATTTGTACTTAAACGGAACGTTGAGAAATGATATTTCTTCAACCCTTCCCAAAGATAACAATTCTTATTTATACCCATCTGCAAGTTTAAGTTTTGTAGCTACAGAGGCAATACCATCTTTAAAAGATAATGATATCCTTTCTTATGCTAAATTAAGAGCAAGTTATGCTAAAGTCGGTTCTGATGCATCTCCTTACAGCTTAGTGCCAACATTTGGTGCAGCGGGTGGTTTCCCGTATGGCTCATTAGCAGCATTTTCTGTTTCCAACACTACTCCAAATCCGGCTCTTGAGCCTGAGTTTACTACGTCATACGAATTTGGTACGGAATTGTCTTTCTTAAAAGATAAATTAGGACTAGACATCAGCTATTATAAAACTAATACAGATGGACAGATTCTTACTGTAACTACACCATCTTCAACTGGTTTTACAGGTGCTACGGTTAATGTAGGTAGAGTATCAAACAAAGGTATTGAAGTTGCTTTAAGAGGTAATCCTTTCAAAAATCCAAATGGCTTTTCTTGGAATTTCTCATTCAGCTACACCCATAATATAAACAATGTAGAATATTTGAACGGAAATGCTAAATTATATGCTCTGGGTGGAGGTGACCCAGTTCCTACTGCAATTGTTGGCCAGCCAATTGTTTTGAATGGTTCTGCCTATTTAAGAGACTCCCAAGGAAGAGTTGTGGTTGATGGAACTACTGGATTTATTCGTAAAGATCCAAACTTGAAAAACCTAGGTCAAGTTAACCCTAAACACATTTTAGGTTTCAACACCACATTTTCTTATAAAGATTTCTCATTATCATCGACTTTTGATTTCAGATCAGGAAACGTTATCTTTTCTGGAACAAAATCTCAGTTAACATTTACGGGGTCTAGCAAAGAGACTGTAGAATATAACCGTCAGCCATTTATATATCCTAATTCCGTGATTGAAACTCCGGTTGGTTCTGGGAACTTTGTTCCAAACACAACTGTTAAAACACGCAGTGGAAGTTATGATTTCTGGTACGGAAACTACAACTCATTTGCAGAATCTAATACTCTTGATGCAGCATTTTTGAAGTTGAGAGATATCTCTTTAGCTTACAGGTTACCAAATAGGTTGTTAAGCAAAACCCCATTTGGTAGAGCAAGCTTAGCACTTACTGGTGCAAACATTTTACTTTGGACACCAAAATCAAATATTTATGTAGATCCGGAAGCAAACATTTTCGGGACAAGTAACTCACAGGGAAGAGAATTTTCGAGCATTCCATCTACCAGAACATTCGGTATTTCATTAAGTGCTTCATTCTAATCCATAAATTATATTATATGAAAATTAAACATATCATAAAAGGACTAGCCGTCCTATCGTTAACAATAGCGGTAACGGGCTGTGAAAAAAACTTTTTGGATATCAATGCAAATCCAAATACTCCAACAACAACAACTCCAGAGTTAGTGTTGCCTGCAGCGCTAGCTAGTACTGGTGCAGTAGTGAACAATAACTTTAATATATTGGGTAATTTATTGGCAGGCAACTGGGCACAATCACCAGATTTTGCTTTCTATCAGCCGCAAGAAACCTATCAGCTTCAGCCAACAACGTATGATGCGGTTTGGACCTCATTATATGCAGGTGCATTGAACGATTACAAATATGTGGAGGACCAAGGTATTGCTTCTGGAAAAACTAACCAAGTTGCTATTGCAAAAATTATGCAAGCATATAACTTTCAGTTGTTAGTAGATGCTTGGGGTGATATACCTTACTCTCAAGCCTTAAATGGCACAAGCGTAATCACACCAAAGTTTGATAAGGCAGAGGATGTATATGATGGCATCCTATCGCAAATTGACGCTGGTATTGCTGCAATAAACGCTACAGCTACAGGTGATAACCCAACGGTTAATAGTGATATTGTTTTTGGTAACACTACTGTTGCCACGGCAATGAACAAATGGTTGAGATTTGCCAATACACTAAAACTACGTGTGTTATTGAGGCAATCTTTAATTCCCTCACGTGTAGCTAAAGTAACAGCTGGGTTTGCAACTTTGGCTGGGAAAACATATTTAGCAGTAGGAGAGAATGTAGGTACTAATCCTGGATATTTAAACTTAGCAGGTAAATTTAGCCCATTATATGGCGCTATTGGGTTTAGTGTTACTGGTGCTGAAACAAGCAACTATCAAGCAACCCGTGGAAATAAATACGCTATAGACTTTTTATTGAATGCAGCAGATCCAAGAGTTGGTTTATTATATAGACCGGCTGTAACTCCTGTTCCTGCAACCAATACTTATGTTGGTGTTTATCCGGGAACTACAGCAACCACAACAACTAAAAAAGATAACTACTCAGCAGTTGGAGCAGGACCACTTCCATCAAGTGCAAATAGTGGATTTGGTAAACCAGCTTATTTAATGACTGCAGCGGAAGGATTTTTCTTACAAGCGGAAGCGATCTTAAAAAATTATTTACCTGGTGGTCCTGTCGCTGCTCGAGCGGCTTATGAAGCAGGTATTCAAGAGTCGTTCAAGCTGTTAGGTTCTACAGCAGCAGCAGCAACTACTTATTATACAGCTTCCACTAGTCCATTAGTAAACTGGACATTAGCAACTACTGCTAATCGTCAGTTTGAAGCAATTATTACACAAAAATGGATTGGTAACAATGGTTTAAATGGGTTTGAAGCATGGGCGGAATATCGCAGAACTGGCTTCCCAACTAATCTCCCTGTAGGTATAAACAATGCAAGTGGTGGTAAATTACCATTACGTATTCCTTACCCACAAAATGAGTTAGCGGCTAATGGGACTAATGTTCCTGTGATTGATATCTTCACGACAAAGATCTTTTGGGAGAAATAAGGCTCTGATGATAGCACAAAAAAGGGGGGCAACATATATACTGCCCCCAAAGTTTAGACGAATATAGTTATCAGATTCGTTATAATGAGCCCGATATTCCCTCGGGCTCATTCCATTTAATCGTTCAATACTGTGGCAATGAATAAAGTTTGTAATATCTTTTTTACTACGTTGTCGATTAATAT
>SEDG01000492.1 GCA_004295885.1 Pedobacter sp.
TTTTCCCTTTTCGGCACATCCTGTGGATTCAAAGCCTTAGGTGAAGATTGATTTTTTATGGCTGGGGTAGTGAGTTCATATAAAACATCGCCATTTAATCGAGATAGTTTTGACATACCGTAACATGGTCTATCAAGTTTTTTAATCACATTTCCCTTCGAATCTTTTACCGTAATATCATCTACAGTACCATTTATCGTTACTAGCAATTCCTCTCCCACTTTGATCTTGCCCTTTGGAAAATTAAAAATTTCGATAGTCGTTTCATTATATTTAAAATTCAGTATTTCTCCAACTTCCGTTTGCAAAATGCTTTTTATTCTTCCTTTTAGCGTTTTGCCAAATAAGTGTCTATTTAAGGTCGTCTTCTTAGCAACTTTAATTTCCTTTGTAGGTTTTGGAGAGCGAGTTACAGCTACAACTTTAACCGTAAATCCCCAAAGCAAACCTAATCCGATAGGTAAGGCCAGCAAGTACATCAGTTTTTTCATATCCCTTGATTTTGAATTAAACAACATTTTTATTCTTGCCTTAATTGGGCTCTTCACAAAGTTGTGCACCAAGGGCATCTCGCTTTTGCTAATGGCCAGCCTTAACAATAGACCAGCATATTCAGGTGTGCCAAAGTTTTTTGAGGTGGCTTCATCGGCCTCATACTCGTGGGCTTCCTCTAGCGCCTTGTCATAGAAGTAAACTATCGGGTTGAACCAAAGAACGGCCTTTAAAATCATCAGAATGATTTTATCAATGGAATGTAACTGCTTGGCGTGTACCTCTTCGTGCTTGAGCAGGATGTTGAGCTCGGTTTCTGTCAGGCTTTTTTCATCTATGAAAACATAGTTGAAGAACGAGCAGTTGGTAAAGCCCTTTGCCTTTGGAACAATCTTCAACCCATTGACTTCCTCCACGCTGTTCCTCGTGTGCTTAACCAATTGCAACAATCGCCAGCTGGCAAAAAGCAACAGGCCAGCAACTACACCAAAATATAGATAAGGCAATACCAAATAATAGTCAAAACCCTCTTCCAAGGCTGGTTCATTGCCCACCAAAATTGGCGTTTGGTAGCCGATGCCGGAAATCTCTGCATCTGGCGGAAACTGGGCCGTACTGATAATGGGCGATTGTGACAACTCACGTTCCACTGTAAAATGCAGGGTGGGGATGATGAAACTGATTATCAACGTAAACAACAGGTAAAAGCGATTGATTCTGAAGAAGGTAAGTTTTCTTAGCACCAATAGATAGAAGCCAAAAAACAACATCGTGCAAGTGCTAACCTTTAAGAAGTAATATAATAGTTCCATAATCAGAGTTTTTTATTGATGTGAAGTTAGAAGATAAAGCGGCAATTAGTTATTGGTAACAGTTGTTCTCCCAGACCAAATACCCTGAGATGTATTGAGATTTACATGCATTGAATCCGCAACATATATAACTCTACCATTTTTATTATTATACATGCTTGCCTTATAAACCTTGATGTTATTATCTTTTTTATTATAAACAATACTAGAACCTTGATAGGAGTTTTCTCTCGTTGAAAGAACTGCACTGCCATACAGATAAATAACTTGGTTGAGTTTATCGACTCTTGTCGAGTCTTTAGCAAAAAATGAAACGCCGTTAGCTAACACAGGTTTATTTTGTTCAGTATTTAATTCTTCATTAGGTCTAGTTTCTGCTATCTGTACCAATTGCTTATCCTTACCCATCGCTTCATTATTTCTTACACGATTCGGAATGTTATATCCTTTAAGATTTTGTTTATTTCCTTTCGTTTCTAATATCTTATCTGACGAACTTTTTTCTTTATAAGCCAAAATCCCATTCACGATGCCTTTTGCTAGCTCATCCTGATTTGTTTCATTTGTTATATATTTAAAATCATTTTTATTGGTTAGATAACCAAGCTCCAAGATTATTCCGAGCGCCTTACTACTGCGTAATAAGGCAAAATTTGCTTGCCTTAAGCTATCCCTAACGCTAATTCCTTCTATGTTTTGCATACCTTCAAACAGATGTTGACTTAAGGATTTAGCTTTTACTTGCTTCACTTTATCATTATTGTCGACAGTAGTAAACATTTCTATACCGTTTCTTTTTCCACCAAGATTAGCCGGTTCTGAATTTATATGAAGCGAGAGCAACACATTTCCATTAACGCTTGCCCTTGTTGTCAAATCTATATACTCATCAACATTTCTGGTTAATACAACCTTTAAGCCTTTTGCCTCAGCAAATGCTTTTATCTTTTTTGCCATAGCTAGGGCTATGTCTTTTTCAGTAAAGCCACCTGCTGTTGCGCCTAAATTTTTACC
>SEDG01000493.1 GCA_004295885.1 Pedobacter sp.
GGCGAACTCGCATTGAAGAATTTTATGGTTGCCTTACCACTTACATCAGTGTTAACATTTGGGTTCCAGTAAATGGTGCTTCTTAAATCTAGCAGCTGCTGATTAGTTTTGGGATCATCGTAATCAGGTTTGTAAAACTCCTTTTTTACAGAGAAGCCGGCGTTTTTTATTCTGGCGATGTTAGTTGCTGCCGGATTTTTACCTCCACCTTTTCGAGTTGTGATGTAAACAGCACCACCTGATGCATCTGATCCTAGTACTGAAACATTGTAGTCGCTAGTTAGTATTTCAATACCTTCAACATCTGCGGGGTTTATAGATGTGATGTAATCTGGCATCATCGCCTGATTGATCTGAACTCCATCAACAATTAAGAGCATCGGCGGATTAGCGCCAGACAATGATCTCGGAGGTCTATTTCTATAAATCATTCCATTTCTAACTATTACGCCTGGGCTTTTATAAAAGGGACTAAAGATATTAATGGCACCTGTTAACATTTTACTAGTGATCACATAATCTACAGCACCGCTTGCATTGGCAGAGTTAGGTACATTTACCTTCGGTTTTAAAACTGGTTTTGCTTTAATTTCTACAGTTTTTAACAATATTCTTTTATCAAGCATATTAAATTTTTCCAACTCTTGAAACATCTTTTTAGTGTTATCCACATAAGCAGCAATATTTATAGTATTACCGTAATATGCTTTCGAAGTAACCTGAGGTGATGGATTTAAAACAATCTTAACGTCTTTTGAGTCCTTCGTCGTTTTAGCTTGGAGCATAAAAGAAGCGCTATCTGGTATGTCCATTCTATCGAACACAAAGTTTCCCTTAATGTCTGAAACTGTGTCGAGCTTTAAAAAGAGACCAGGTGTAGTAGAAATTAAACTCACTTTTGCATTTGAGAGTGGTTTTTCAAATTGGGTTATCTTACCACTTATTTCCAAACTTTGCTCTGGCCTAAATTTAACTTCTGGCTCTTTCGCATTGGCAACATCAGCCCATATAAATCTCCTCCATCCTTGTGTAAGCAATAGGTTATCTAAGTGTTTTTCCCTATCGGGGTTATTGGTGTTGAAATAATAATTAGGTTGTTCTATGTGTCCTTTTAAATCAGAGGTTAGTAGAAGATTAGATAATATGGTAGTCTCGTCGTCTTCATTAATTTGCACATTACCGGCATCAACAACTGAAATAGAAAAATTTCCGTCTACGGGATTATTGCTAACATCTCCTACAAATAAATCTAAGGTTGTTTTTTTCTTGGTGTTTGCTTGCTCTTTGTTTTTAATGTCGATTTTTAATTCATCATGATGGTTAACAAATATCAGTCTTTCTGATAATGGTTTGTTTTCAGCATTAAATAAAGTGAATTGGATAATTCCAGTGGGGAAGCTCTTTTTATCAAGACTAGCAGATAAAACGGATTTGTCTAACTTGGATGTAAAAGATGCGCAAACTACACCATTGGCTTGTGCGATAACAGATAGTTCTTTCCCGTCAACTTGGTCTGCACTGCCAAATACACGTATATTTACTTTATCTTCTGTAGCGTTTACAGAAATTGCATAACCACTTTCAGCTACTTTAGGTAAATTAAAGGATTGTATGCTGCCATCAGTTAAAGTAACAATGGCTGAGTAGTCTTCCTTTGCTTGCGCCATTAAAGCAAATATGCCCATACCTGCGTGCTCCGTTGCAAACTCCGCAACCTTCTCTTTATTTCGGTTGATAACATAGCCACTTAAATTTGCGCCAAGCCCATCTGATGTGACTGCTTTTATGCCAATTTTATTGCGGATACCTGATAATAAATTTCCTCCCTCTGGAAAGAACTGAATGGAAAGCTCTGCTTTTTTATCCTTTGTTTTTTTTGCATCGGCGCTTAGCGTTTCTACTACATTTCCAATCTTTATAAATTTTTCAAAGAAAAAGTCATGATCATAATTGCGCATATAATTGGTATAGGCCCGTATCCGATAATTGCCAGTTTGAAGGGAATCTATTAGGCTGATGTTCCCATCGGCTGTGCCGTTTTCTATTGGTATTTTTAAGTTTTTCCTTACTTCGTTCTTTTCGTCAATAAGGTCTATGTATAATACTTTGCTTAGTAGGGATGGCTCATTTTTTTCTGCAGTAACAATATAGGCCTTAAGCCAAATATCTTCGCCAACGGCATAATAAGGTTTATCTAATTGCAGATGTATCTTTTCTTGAGGGTAACTTGCTGTGATTTTGGCAAGCTGTTTTAGCAGTTTTTGTAATGGCGTGTCGTCAATTTTAAAACCCCAAGCAACTATTGCGGAGAAGAA
>SEDG01000494.1 GCA_004295885.1 Pedobacter sp.
AATTTATTAGCTGTTTTTTTGTAACAAGTTGCCTTTAAAAGCGTTTAATACTAAATCTTGATTAATTTGCTGCAATTATGAATGGCATCTCTCGTTTCTTTTGGTTCTGCTCTGGAGCTCATTTAAGCACATTAGAAAAACACCCTACCGAACACAACAAATATTTAGGCATTGGCGCAACCATTTTCTTTACAGGATTATTCGCCGCATTATCTGGTGGTTACGCCATGTATTTCGTTTTTAAGGGCGGAGATTTTGCTTGGTTATTTGCCTTGTTTTTTGGCATAATATGGGGTTTGGCCATCTTTAACATGGACAGATATATTGTATCTAGTATCAACAAGAACGCTACAACCAATAAACAAATTTGGCAAGCTACGCCACGTATTCTTTTGGCTATCATGATCGGGATGGTAATTTCTCGTCCCTTGGAATTAAAAATTTTTGATAAAGAAATTAAAGAACGCTTAAACGTTAGTTACTTAAATGGCCAACGTTCAAAAATTGACACTTTAAATAAAGCCTTCGATAAAAAATATACCATAGAAATTGGAAAATTAAACGATGCCAAAGCAGAGAGAGATTCTTTAGCGGCAGCCATCAAGGCTGATAGACAAAAGCTTAACTTTGAGATTTTTGGCAATAAAACCACTGAAACTTCTGGAGTGATGGGTTATGGCCCTTATGCCAAAAGGAAGGAAGCAGAGCTGAAACAACGCGAACAAAATCTAGACACCTTGACCAAAGATGTTCGACAGATGGAAAAGTTTGTTGATGGAAGGAAGCAGTTTGATGGTTTAATGACCGAGAAATTGTACACCACCAAACAATTGGATAGCCTAAGTAACATTGCTGGTTTTGCCGATAGAAATTGGGCTTTAGGTCAGTTAAGCTTTAACGTTGATGGCACAAGAGATACTAATACTGCCATTGCCGTAACTTTTATTGGCTTGCTATTTATCTTTTTCGAGTGTTTACCTGTTTTTGTAAAACTAATGAGCAGCCGCGGACCATATGACCATGCAGTAGAAAACATAGAAACAACTCAAGTTCATTTATCAGATAAAGACAAAGAATTTGAAGTTGAGGTGGCTGATGGCATTCATGATACTCGGGTAAGTACCGAAATAGAAAAACGAAAGGAACAGATTCGAAATAAAGCTCGAAGAGATTTAAGTTCTGAAGAGTAATCTTAAAATTTTATCATGAGTTTGATTTTCAACTTTATCTTTGTGGCTTTTTGTTTTGATAAGTAGTTTGCTTTAATATCTTTAGAAAAAAGATAAACAAACCTAAACTATGAAGAAACTATTTAACCTCTCATTAAATTAAATTAACTTTTGGTTGATTTTATTCCTTCCAATGCTAGTCTTTATTCACTCATGTAAAAAAGAATTACTTGCGCCATCAAATCCTTCAAAAATTAAAGATAAGGATATTGATATTAAAAATATTAGTTATACCCAATTTCTGAGCTCGATAAATTTGAATAATACAGGTGCGCTTAGATCAACACTTGTTGCTGGAGGGAGTAATCAACAGGCTATCATGAGCATAAGTGACGAATTACCATGATTAAATATTAATGCAGACAGTGTTAAAAGGTTGACAGTAAAAGACACCATTAGCTACGTTCTAAGCATTAAACCTCAAACACGAAGAGCAATAGCATTTCAAAACATTACTGTTCAAATTGCAAAAGGAAAAACCACTGCTTTTTTAAGCACTTATGTACCAACTAAAGAATGGATTGCAGGTTATAAAGGCAAGAAACGCATCGGCTTTAAAGGAAGTATTTCTATTAACAAGATTAATTTAGATGATTTTAAGATAAATAATACTGGAAATATGTCAAATGGTTCTGGTAAATTAGCTAGTATAAACGCTAGTAGTAATATTATCTTCAACAAAATAAGTTTGGCACCAGGAGAATGTGAAGTATATGATGTGCTTGAGCCGTATCAATGTTATTATGGTCATTGGCCTGACCAAAATTGCGATTATAATTCCGAGGACCATGAGTGGTTTGATTTCCCCCCAGGATATAATTATGTAAGCACAGTTATAAATTGTGCTGCACCAGAATTTCCCACTCCTCCTGGCACTGGTGGTAGTGGTGGTGGCAATACAACGCCATACCCTCCTGGACAATATGATCCCTGTACCGGTTTACCAATTGCATCTCAATCTTATGCGAAAGTAAATGGTGGATTAAAATTAGCCATAGTTCCACCCCCTCCTTGCGATGGAGATGGCGGAGGTGAAGGGGGTGGAGGATTGTATCCAATACCTCAAGTAACAACGAGAATTATTAC
>SEDG01000495.1 GCA_004295885.1 Pedobacter sp.
AAAGATGATTGCTTCTCTTTGTTCAAGTGTTAAGGTGCTATCAGAAATGGATTTTGCAAAAGCTGAACCAATTAAAGCATCCGCCTTGCGTGGTTTTAACTTTAAGGTTTGCGCATTCAAATCTTGTAAACTCAAACTCAATAAAAGAAAGCTAATTATGTATTTCATCTAATATTCTTTCAAAAAATCTATATTTCTCTTTAAACCTGCAAATTTTGTTCTTTTAACTGCAGAGCCTTTAAACACCTGATTAAAAACTTCATCTGTCATCTCTATCAACTCTGTTTTATTGAGTTTTAGCAATTCTAATGCTGGCGTAAAAGCTGGTTCAGTATGTGGTGTTGCAAACCTATTCCACGGACAAACGTCTTGACAAATGTCACATCCAAACATCCAATTTTCCATTTTGCCCTTAAACTCTGTCGGAATTTCATTTTTTAACTCTATGGTTAAATAAGAAATACATTTGCTGCCATCAACAACATAAGGAGCCATAATAGCATCCGTGGGGCAAGCGTCAATGCAACGAGTGCAGGTGCCACAATGGTCGGCGACAAAAGGTTGGTCGTATTCCAAATCTAAATCGATTATCAGCTCTGCTAAAAAGAAAAATGAACCTGCGTCCTTACTTATCAAATTTGAATTTTTTCCTCGCCAGCCTAAACCAGATTTTTGCGCCCAAACTTTGTCCATAACAGGTGCAGAATCTACAAAACATCGCCCTGCAACTTCTCCAATATTATCATTAATAAATACCAACAACTCTTTTAGCTTTTCTTTTATCACAGTGTGATAGTCTGTGCCATAAGCATACTTAGAGATTTTTGGAACATTGATATCTGATTGTTTCTCGTCGGTGAAGTAATTTAAAGTTAGGGAAACTACAGATTTTGCACCGTCAACAAGTAGGCGAGGGTCAAGGCGTTTATCAAAATGGTTGGCCATGTAACTCATCTCGCCATGATGATTGTTGTTTAACCAATTCTCTAACCTCGGCGCTTCTTCTTCCAAAAACTCTGCTTTTGATATCCCACAAGCCATAAAACCAAGGCGTAAGGCCTCATTCTTAATCATTTGACTATATTTTGCAGAATTATTAAACATGGATTGACAAAGATAGGCTTTTGAGCTAAAAACCTTTTAATGCTTTTATTGTTATTGATTTGGAAACTAAATTATAACGTCATGGAAAATACAGAAACTAACCATACCGAAGACCCAAATAAAAGCGCCCCTCCAGTTGAAAAAAATTACGATGCTCATAAAGAGAACCCAGGACCTGCACCAACGGTAAATGAACCTGATAATGAGGGTGCGGGGCAAGCTATGAAATGGATTATTCCAGTAATCGTTGTTTTGCTATTAGTAGTTTGGTTTTTCTTTTTTAGAAATAATACCACAACTTAGTTGAAATTAGGTTGCTTATTTCTTAAGCAACCTAACTTCATATAAATCTTTTCGTCTGTCTTTTAATATTTTTACCGTTCCAAAATGATGTAGTTCATCCAATAGATGCAAATCAACATCTACAACTAGCATCATTTCTGTGTTTGGAGTAGTCTCGGCCTTTACCGCATTAGTTGGGAAAGCAAAATCAGATGGTGTGAAAACTGCCGATTGAGCAAATTGGATATCCATATTATTCACCTTTGGTAAATTACCTACACAACCCGCTATTGCAACATAACATTCATTTTCAATAGCTCTTGCTTGGGCACATCTTCTAACTCTAGTATATCCGTTTTGTGTATCGGTTAAGAAAGGAACAAATAGTATTTGCATCCCTTGGTCGGCATAAATCCTGCTTAATTCAGGAAACTCGACATCGTAACAAATTAAAATTCCAATTTTACCGCAATCAGTATCAAATACGCCAATTTTATCTCCACCAGACATCCCATAATATTTTTGCTCATTAGGTGTAATGTGGATTTTCCTGTAATCTTCTGTTAATCCATTTCTATGGCATAAATAAGTTGCATTGTAAAGTTTGCCATTTTCTATTATAGGCATACTGCCAGATATGATGTTTACATTATAAGAAACAGCGTATTCTTGAATTCTTTTAACTATTTCTTCAGTACTTTCTGCCAGTTTCCTCATCGCTTCCATTTCTGGTAAATGATTAAATGGCTCTAGCAATGGAGTATTAAAAAACTCAGGAAACATGATAAAATCTGATTTATATCCGCTTACCGCATCAACAAAAAAT
The DNA here is from genome assembly GCA_004295885.1 of Pedobacter sp. Taxonomy (GTDB): domain Bacteria; phylum Bacteroidota; class Bacteroidia; order Sphingobacteriales; family Sphingobacteriaceae; genus Pedobacter. Next base: position 2,213 of record SEDG01000495.1, read on the forward strand.
TTAACTTGTTCATAAAATGCGTCGATATCAGGAAATAATCTCATTTGCCATTGAACTAAACCTAATCTAATTGTTTTGGCAGACCTTGCAGA
>SEDG01000496.1 GCA_004295885.1 Pedobacter sp.
AGCGAGAATATTTACAAGGAAATACCAGATTTCTTTCAGCAGAAAAGAGATTTTTTCAGGTCGCTTTTAAGTGAGACTAAATTTAAATTATTACCTTGTAAAGGTTCTTATTTTCAGTGCGTGAGCTATGGACAAATTAGCGATGAGAAAGACACTGAAATTGCAAAGAGATTAGTGGTTGAGTTTGGTGTGGCGAGTATCCCCGTTTCTGCCTTTTACACTAAAAATACAGACGATAAAATATTAAGGTTTTGTTTCGCCAAGGAACAAAGCACCTTAGAACAGGCTGTTGAAAGACTAATGAAAATATAATTTTAATCCCTATAAAAAATTATAAAATGGAAAGTCCACAATATTTAAACATACAAAACCTGAAGGTTACTGTATTTCAGGCTTATTTGTTTTGGGAAAATATAGATAAAAATCTTCAAAATATATCATTAAGATTATCTGGAGGCGTTAGAGAAAAAACCGACTTAATTGTACTGCCAGAAATGTTTAACACTGGTTTTACAATGAAAGCTGAAGAGCTTGCCGAAGACATGGACGGAAAGACCATGCAATGGATGGCTAAAACAGCAGAAATTTATGACTGCGTAATTACGGGAAGTTTAATCATTAAGGAAAACGGAAATTTTTATAACAGGATGATTTGGATGTTGCCATCTGGCGATTATCAGTTCTATGATAAACATCACTTATTTACCATGGGCGATGAAGATAAACACTTCACCGCTGGTCAGAAACCGTTAATTGTAGAGTTAAAAGGCTGGAAAATTAGATTGGCAATTTGCTATGATTTACGCTTTCCTGTTTGGTTGAGAAATAAAGATGCTGAGTACGACATTCTGTTGTTAATCGCCAGTTGGCCTGATAAACGTTCTTCGCATTGGAGAACATTGATTCACGCTCGTTCTATCGAAAACCAAAGTTATGTAATTGCAGTAAACAGCCTTATTGGCCATTGATAAAAAGAGCATAGCCAATAGCTTACCATCGTCAACAAATGTGATTAATAAGCCAATCGTAATTTCTACATGGGATTTTGGTGTTGCAGCAAATGCTGATGCTTGGAAAGTTTTAAGCAAAAATGGAAGAGCTTTAGATGCAGTTGAACAAGGCGTTTGGGTACCAGAAGCTGATGAAAGTAACCAATCTGTAGGTTATGGCGGCTTGCCAGATAGAGATGGAAAAGTAACCCTCGATGCCTGTATCATGGACGAAAATGGAAACATTGGGGCTGTTTTGGCTTTGGAGCATATTTTACATCCAATTTCGGTTGCCCGTAAAGTAATGGAAAAAACTCCTCACGTTATGCTTGCTGGAGATGGCGCTTTGCAATTTGCTTTGGAACAAGGGTTTAAGAAAATCAACCTATTAACTCCTTCGTCAGAGAAAGCTTGGAAAGAATGGTTAAAAACAGCTAAATACGAGCCAGTAATTAATATCGAGAATAAACTTTACGATAAAGCTGCTCCCAATAAACTGCCAGGAAACAAATATAATCATGATACCATTGGGATGATAGCCATGGATGCAAAAGGTAATCTTTCTGGCGCTTGTACTACAAGCGGAATGGCATATAAGTTACACGGTCGCATTGGCGATAGCCCGATAATTGGCGCAGGTTTATATATCGATAATGAAGTCGGCGGAGCAACATCAACAGGTGTTGGAGAAGAAGTTGTAAGAAACGTTGGTTCTTTTTTGGTGGTAGAATTAATGCGCCAAGGTTATTCTCCAGAAGATGCTTGTAAAGAAGCAGTGATGCGTATCATTAGAAAAAAACCAGAAACTGCTAAAAATATACAAGTTGGCTTTTTAGCTTTAAATAAAAAAGGAGAGTACGGAGCCTTTGCTATTCAAAAAGGGTTTAGTTATGCGGTTTGTGATAGCCAAAAGCAAGACTTAGTTGTTAAAGGAAAAAGTTATTATTAACCATCAGTCCCAATCATCCCAATAGATATTATTTATTTGCAAAACAAAAAGTATGGGATTATTATCTAAAATTTTCGGCAAAAAAAATGTAGCTGAACGTGAAGGCGAGCCAGCGATGGTTTACATACCCAATGAAGATGAAAGAATGAATTGGGCAATGGAAAAAGCCAATTTAACATTATGGTATTTTGAGGAGAGTTTAAAGAAACGTCAACAACACCAAAACTATTTCTCCATAAAAGTTCAAATTATGGATGGAGAAATTGGAGAACACATTTGGTTAACAGAACCACATTTTGATGAAGACGGGAATTTATTTGGCACAATAGGCAATGAGCCTGTTAATGTTAAAACAGTTAGATTAGACCAAAAGATAGGAATTGATAGAGAATTTATATCAGATTGGATGATTATTGAAGGCGGAAGATTGGTGGGAGGTTATACCTTAAGAGCGATAAGAGATGGCATTCCTGAGGAGCAAAAACCTGAATTTGATAATAATATGGGGATTTATATAGATGAAGGGGTTGACTATTTTAAGGCCAATTTTGACACCCCTGAGGGAGCAATTCTATCCTTAGAAAACGCCTATGATGCACAAAACATTGATGAGGCTTTAGCTTGCAAGGATTTTTATACTGAGGCAAAGTTGATGGTTTCAAAAATGGAAAAATTAGCCGGTGATGAAAATATAGTTAAGCAAACTGCAGAACTTTTAGAACTTAGTTTTATTAAGCATATCAAAGAGAATGGATGGCCAGTTTTTAATGATATTCGAAGAGCGTTTACCATACGAGAAAAGGTTAGTGAAGTTTATTGGATTATAACTGAGATTTATTGGTATCCAGATGGTGAAAAGTCTATGCAGAAATTAGGTACTTCTAGAACATCAAATGGTTGGAAAGTAGTGGGTTTGGTAGATGTTAATTAAATATTAAAGGACTAGTAAATATATTTGTTAATTTGAAACTTCAACTTGAAATCTGTGCAAACTCATTTTCCTCAGCCCTTGAGGCAGAAAAAGGTGGTGCGAACCGAATTGAGCTTTGCGAGAATATGGCTGAAGGAGGAACAACTCCTAGTTATGCTCAAATCAAGCTTTGTAAAAAAAGACTAAACATTCAAGTTTGGCCAATCATTCGTCCACGTGGTGGAGATTTTTTATATAGTAATGATGAATTTGAACTGATGAAAGAAGACATCAAAATCTGTAAATCATTAAACTG
>SEDG01000058.1 GCA_004295885.1 Pedobacter sp.
GGCGTTTTCCAAGGAGCTGCTGATACTACATTTTATGTAATTGCTGTTTACTTTGGGTCTGTTTCTGTTAAAAACACAAGATATGCAGTTGGTGCTATGCTATTAGCAGATTTGGTAGGCGTTTGTACAGCAATTGGTTTAGCCTATCTGTTCTTTGGAAATAGCTTGTAGTTCTTAGCACTGCTTTTAGTTTAATAAACACGAACGAAGCGAAAAACCCACAGGTGAGGTACGAGCCGAGGACTTGGAGCGAAGTGCGGGACTAACATTAAAATGAAATACTGAAGTTGCTTTTTAAATAAAAAGTCCCCCTCTTTAATTAGAACGGGACTTTTTTTATTCTTAATATTCCTTCAACAAGCTCAGGATGACATTCTATTTTTAGACTACGGTTTATCCCACCATACTCTTGCATTTAAATCATCTGCGCCACCATAAGGGAGACTAGCAACGGCAGCATTATAATTTGTTGCATTTATAGAACGTTCTTGTGTTCCATAAGCTTCTCTTCTGGGTATCAGCGCACCATTATTTGCTGGAGGCGGAGCAAGAAACGTAGGAAAGCCTGTTCTTCTCCATTCTGCCCAACCTTCGTAACCATGCAAAAATAAATGCACCCAACGCTGCGTACCAATTTTCATCAATGCAGTTGCTGGGTCATAAGCTACGTTGGCTTGAGCTAAATAAGTCGCTGCACCTGTCGTAGATCCAGTCCATTGTCTAATGGACTCTGTTACAGCGTTATTGTAGTTTGCTAAAGCAGTTACGTCTCCACCTGCTATCCAACCTATTTTAGCAGCTTCTGCCATTGCAAAAAGTTGCTGTGCGTAAGTAACCAAAGGTACAGGTGAATTTTGTAAACGTAAGTTGCTACCTAACAAACTGTAGTTTGCGATAGTTACCGTTGTAGAGCCTGGCAAACCATAATCTAAACCTACATACGTCGTGATAGCTGTATTGGTAGGTTTGTTAGCGTATACTGGCAAACGTGGGTCGTTTAAAGGTTGCATATAATCTACAACTGGCTTGCTAACGGCAAACCAGTTTCTGCCTAATCTGGTAAATGAATTATACCAGTAATTTTCGTTATTCTGATCTGCCAAATGCGGATAGGTCAAGTTATCTGTATTTGCGGTCATCATACCATTAGTTACAGCTTTGTTAAATTCGGTGGCGCCTTTTGTCGCATCAACCTTGCTTAATCTTAGCGCCATCAAAGCGTGAATGGTGTTACCTAACTTTTTCCATTTGGCAACATCGCCTCCGTAAACGATATCATTTTTAATTGCACCTGTTACAAAAGCTGCATTTGCTTCATCTAACAGTGTAAATAGTGCATTATAAATTACTTGTTGTTTATCGTATTTCGGTGAATAATTTACATCGCCTTTTAAAGCTTCAGTGTAAGGTAAATCTCCCCACCTATCTGTCATGTGCCAAAAATAATAGGCTTTCAAAATTTTAGCGACCGCAATCTGGTTTGCAACTGGACCTTCACTAGCATCCAAATTTGCATTGTTAATTACATTTTCCAAATTCATTAATGGTCCAGTATATAAACCATAAAAGTTAAAATTTACAGTTACATAACGACTGTTATCAGAAAATGAAGTGTTACTAAGGTATTGGGGATAATGAACACCATAAGGCGATGAACTTATACCTGGCAAAAACAACTCTGCGTTTGCTATTAATTGCGTTCCAGATGCCTTTGTTGGGCTATTTGGATCGGTATTTATTGAATCATCAAATTTAGTACAACTGCCTAGCATCAGTAATGCTAAAGAACAGCTGAAAATCGATTTATATATTGTTTTCATATGCTTTAAGATTAAAATGTTAGGTTTAAATTAACACCAAACGAACGAACAGTTTGCAACTCTCCTTTTTCTATCCAACTTATAGATGAGCTACCAGATGATAATTCTGATGGATCTACTCCTTTAGGTGCTTTTTGCCAAATCATAACTGGATTACGAGCTATAACAGAAAGTTTAGCTGTTTTGAAAGGGGTTTTTGCCAATACTTTTCCATCAAAATTGTATCCTAAACTTACCTCACGCAACTTAACATATGAGGCGCTGTAAATCCACTCGTCATAAATACGTGTACCTAAATTGGTTCTATAGTAAGTTCTGGCATCAACATAAGCGGTAACTTCCTGACCAGTTGCCTGAGAAATACCATTTACTTTTACGCCACCGCCAGCTGCAATTGCATCACGAACGTTAAAGCCTTTATCGTTAATTGCTGCAGTTTCTGCTGCCTGACCAGACTTAGCAGACAACATTTTAGACCAGCTCATGAATTGTCCCCCTTTTTGGAAATCGATCATTGCACCTAAATCAAACTTCCAAATTTTGAATGTGTTTTGGAAACCACCTGTAAAATCTGGTAATACACTGCCAAAATCTTTAGCAGCATCAAACAAAGGCATATTATCGGCACCTAACAAAACTTTTCCAGTACCTGGATCAATTTTATATCCTGGGCCAATTAAATTTCCAAAAGTCCTACCGACAGTAGAATTTAAGTAAATAGTTTGACTAGAATAAGTGTTTAAATCATTTTGTAAAACGCTTATACCTGGATATAATTCTACAATTTTGTTTTTGTTGCGAGCAAAATTCAAAGTCGCGTCCCAAGTAAATAATTTAGACTGTATTGGTCTGCCAGTTAACGAAAGCTCCACTCCTTTATTTTGAATTAACCCAGCATTAACAACTGTTTGATCAAATCCACTAGCACCAGAAACCGATAAATCAATAATTTGATCTTTGTTTTCCTGGTTATAATAAGTTAACTCTAATCCTAAACGATTTTTAAGGAATTTCAAATCCATCCCAACTTCAAACGAATTGGCAAAAGAAGGTTTGATATTTGGATTTTTCAATTTATCTGGCACCAATAAGGTATTGATTGCTCCAGCAGTTGCTGGATAATTTGAACCAGGGCCATAGGTAAATGCAGTTTGATATGGGCTTAAATCTGATCCCGCAATAGCATAACTTGCTCTTAATTTACCGAACGATAAAGCTTTCCATTTCACTAATTCGCTAAACACAAAGCTTCCAGAAACTGATGGATACCAATAAGAATTGTTGTTATTTGGCAATGCCGATGAAACATCATTACGAATAGATGCATCTAAAAAGTAAGTGTCTTTATAGCCAATTGAACCCATTGCATAAACACTTCTAACTTGTTTACGTCTTAAAAAGGAAGTACTTATCGGCCTATCAATAGACGCAGCGGCAGAATACCAACCTGGACTTGACAATCCGCCAACCGTAGCTTGATATTGTTGAGAATATTTAACTGTATATAAGTTGGCACCAACGTTAAAATTTAAGGAAATATCATTTAAAGTTTTAGCATATTGACCCAAAAACTCATAATTATTTTCTTCGTTTTGATATTTACCAATCTGATAGCTGTCTACCAAACGACCACCTAGAGGTTCTTTGTGGGTGATATTTTGCGTAAACATATCAGAACGGACAAATCCACTTAATTTTAGTTCTGGCAATACTTGATAAGTTGCATTCACATCACCAAACAAACGATCGCGGTTATCATTATTTAATACTTCATAAGCATCGAAAAATGGATTATTCCAATCGCTTGGTTTATTGTTAGTGACGATTCCGGTAGCGGTGTTGGGATTAACGTTCCAGTTTAATATTGTTCCATCGGCGTATTTGTAATTACGCAAACGATCAATATCTATGTTTCGTTGAAACCACTGTGTAGCTCCAGTAAAAGAACCTTGATAGCCTTGTGTAGGCCTTTGTCCATTGTTGTTGGCATAGTTTACATTAGCTCCAACTGACAGTTTATCTGTTATTTTTAATGATGAACTTAAACCCAAGTTATTACGTTTTAACCAAGTATTAGGAATTACGCCGTTTACGTAAGCATTGTTATAGCTTATCCTGTAGTCTATATTTTCACTTCCTCCAGTAACCGTAATACCATTATTAATATTGTGGCCCGTTTCGTAAAAGTCTTTAATATTATCTGGATGAGGCACAAATGGAGTTAATTGTCCGAACTCTGGATCTTGCGGATAAAAGCTATAGAACATTCTAACCGGAGTTCCATCCATTTTCGGACCCCAACTTTCATCATTTCCATTTACATATTTCTGACCGCCAGTTAGCGTTAAGAAAGTTTGATTGTTACCTACACCATAAATATTTTGTAGTTCTAAAAAGTTTGCTGTTTTTTCAATTGAAAATGCTGAATTAACACTTATATTAACTTTCTTGGTACCTTTAGATCCCTTTTTAGTAGTAATTAAAATAACACCATATTGCCCTCTAATACCATAAAGTGCCGAAGCAGCAGGCCCTTTTAACACACTTACACTTTCTATGTCTTCTGGGTTAATGTCTTGAGAAACGTTACCGTAATCAATTTTTCCTGCTAATGAACCAATCACGTTCTGTTCTTTTGTCAAGGTCAAATTATCTCCTTTAACGGTCTGAGTTGCATATCCAACAGATTTTTCGCTACGCTTAATACCCAATGCAGTTACTACAACACCTTCTAATGTTTGTGAGCTTGATGAGAGGATTGCATTAATTACAGTTTTATCTCCAATTGTAATTTCTTGGGTATCAAACCCCAAGTATTTAAAGATTAAAGTTGTACCGCTTGCTGGTACATCGATGGCATAAGAACCATCGGGTTGGGTTGTTGTTCCTGAACTTGTTCCCTTAACAAGTACGCTTACGCCAGGGATTCCAGTCCCGTCTGCAACATCTGTAACTTTTCCCTTAATTATTTTTTGGGCATAAGTAAATGTCGCAAACAGCAGAAATCCGAATAGAATTAGGATAGATTTTCTGTTCATAGTCTATTGATTAAGTTTTTATGAATTTACAAAACATAATTAACTTAAATTTAACAACACAGACTATTTATAATGAAAATAAATATAAATTAATGGGGAATTAAGACACAGGTAGCATATTTGCGTCATCTGTCACGTATAATTTACCAATAATTTGATCTAAAACACTTTGATCTAAGTTTGTAAACTTAGAAGAATACCACTTAGCCGTTTTTTCATCAAGCCAGATACAAAACGAATGGCAATCTTCTAAAATAACAGCATAAGTCAAATGGAAATCATCGTGAATTCTCATGCAAAATCCAGAAAAGGTCTTACCTTTTACATCAAATTGGAGGTTTAAATAATCGTTCGACATGGCATTTTTGGTTTTAGGGTAAGGTTAAAACAAACCTAAGTTTCAAATGTTTTGTAAACGTTAAGTATTCAATAATAAACACACTCCAATTAAGAATGCATCATCCTATGTTCAGCATATTGGAGTATCCTTTGGCAATTAATCGATTTTTACTCGGTAGATAAATCTCACATTGTAAGTTGATAATTGTCCTTCCTTGTTTTACAATAGCAGTTTTAGCAGTAATGATATCCCCTTCTACCGCTGGTGCAAAATAATCTATATTATTATTTACCGTTGTATATTTCCCACTCAAACCTAAAATAAATACTGTGGCACCAATCAAGTCATCTACAATTCCGGCCGTTATCCCGCCATGTAAAATACCATAGGGATTGGTCATTTCTTTCCTAACCACATAACTGCAATGCAACGCCCCTCTTTCGGCATTAATTAAAGTAGGTTTTAACCAATTCATAAAATGAGAAGGAGATTGCGTAATTTCTTTTCCAGTAAATGATTGAAAATTAATTAATCGTTGCTGAGCTTCATTTAATTCTTCCATTTTATGCTATGTTTAGGGTAAATTTAGTATTTAATATTAACAAGCAAATTATGATTACAGCAATAACTGAACTAGATAAATCGAGATTTAAAACCAAGGTTTATGCAGGTGGACATTTAATTTATGCTGATGAACCCACTGAACTAGGTGGAACTGATGAAGGGATGAATCCAGGAGCCTTATTATTGGCTAGTTTAGGTAGTTGTACAGCGATAACCATTAGAATGTATGCCGATAGAAAAGAGATTCCCCTTGAAGCTATAAAAATTGATTTGGCCATTTGCAAGGAAGAAGAAATGTCCAAAGAAACCACCATATCCAGACAAATAGAGCTGACAGGAACTATCACAGCTGAGCAACGTGAAAGATTATTGGTGATAGCAGATAAATGCCCGATTCATAAATTATTAAGCAACCCAATAAGGATTTTGACCACCTAAAAGGAGCCACAGATTTTTAGATTAATGGTTAAACTGCAAATCTGTGGCTTAGCATATTAATAAAATTTTGGTTGAGGAACCAATTTGGTATTTTGTTGTTGATGCCAGTAAGGGTAAATTGGATAGACATAACTTGCTTCATCCAATCTCTTAACTTGTTCTGTTGTTAAGTTCCATCCAACTGCTTGTAAATTCTGTTTCAGTTGTTCTTCGTTTCTAGCTCCTATAATAATGTTAGCTACCGTTGGTCTTTGTAGTAACCAATTAATAGCTACCTGAGGAACTGTCTTTTCAGTTTCTTCTGCAATGATTTTTAATGTGTCAACAATTGTAAATAAACGTTCTTGATCTATTGCAGGCCCATGAGAACCACCTTGTTGAATTCTGTTATCTGTTGGAAACGGTTTCCCTCTCTCATATTTGCCGCCTAGTTTGCCTGACGATAAAGGGCTCCAAACCATAGTTCCTATATTTTGATCTATTGCAAGAGGCATTAATTCCCATTCAAACTCTCTATCGTATAACGAATACAAAACTTGGTGACCAATATATTTAGACCAGCCATATCTTTCAGCAACTGACAAAGATTTCATCAAGTGCCATCCAGAAAAGTTAGAAACAGCAATATATCTTATTTTCCCACTTTGAATTAAGTTATCCAAGGTTTTCAAGGTTTCTTCCACGGGTGTGTTTGCATCAAAACCATGTAAATGATAAACGTCTATATAATCTGTGTTTAAACGCTTTAAACTCTGATTTACCTGATCTATTAAATGTAAACGACCAGATCCAAAATCATTCGGTCCATCGCCCATTGTAAAAGTTGCCTTTGTAGATATTAGTAATTTATCACGTTGTAAATCTGCAATTGCCTTTCCCAAAATTTCTTCGGCAATGCCGCGAGAATATACATTGGCAGTATCGAAAAAATTAACGCCGGCATCCATGCAAACATTAATTAAGCGAGTAGCTTCATCTATTTGGGTTGATCCCCAAGCTTTAAAAAATTCGTTTGCTCCGCCAAAGGTTGCTGTACCAAAACTAAGTACAGGAACATTTAAACCGGAAGCCCCTAGTTGTCTATATTCCATAATATTATTGATTGTTATATTGATTGCTAAATTGTTAACCGCTTACTGCCATCTTTAAATTTCCTTTAATGATGTTGGCAAGCAACTCGTATGAATGAAGCCTTGCTTGATGATCATAAATATGAGAGGTTACCATAATTTCATTAATTTGAGTTTGCGCTATAAAGGACTGCAATTGATCACTTAACTTTTCTGGTCCACCAATAAACGCAATGGCTAACATTTGGTTCACAGCTTCTTCTTCAATATCACTCCAAACTCCATCCATATTATCTATCGGTGGTTGCAGCAATTGGCGTTTGCCCGTAACAATTCCCATAAATAAACGTTTCAACGAAGTTGATAATCTTTCTGCTTCTTGATCAGTATCTGCAGCAACAACATTTACACAGGCCATTACATAAGGTTTAGCTAGCGTAGCTGATGGACGGAAATTCTGCCTGTAAATTTGTATAGCCTCCATAAAATAAGTTGGTGCAAAATGACTTGCAAACGCATAAGGTAGTCCATAAGATGCCGCTAAATGCGCACTTTCTGTGCTTGAACCTAAAATCCAAATAGGCACATTTGTACCTTCTCCAGGTATTGCTCTTACTTTGCTTTCACTGTTATGATCTGATAAGTAGCGCTGTAACTTTAACACATCTTGCGGGAAATGATGGGGTGCCGAAAAACGTTCGCCTCTTATTTCCATTGCGGTTAATTGGTCGGTTCCTGGCGCTCTTCCTAATCCTAAATCTATCCTATCGGGGTAAATTGTAGCTAATGTTCCAAATTGTTCAGCAACAATTAATGGGGAATGATTGGGCAACATTATTCCGCCAGAACCCACTCTAATTGTTTTGGTGTGACCAGCGATATGCCCAATTAAAACCGATGTTGCAGAACTTGCTACACTAATCATGTTATGATGTTCTGCCAACCAATAGCGCTGATAACCAAGCTTTTCAGTATGTTGAGCTAAGTCAACACTGTTCCTAAAAGTATCGGCAACAGTTTTCCCTTCTATAACTCCAGCTAAATCTAATACCGAAAAAGGTAAAGTTGATAATTGATTTGTATCCATAAATTTAATATCTATAATTCGGATGCGACTAGATTGCTTAAAGCGGCAAAGGCTTCTTCATTTCTTTTATAGTAAGTCCACTGACCTACCCTATTTGCCGTAACTAAACCAGCTCTTTGCAAAACAGCTAAATATTCTGAAATGGTAGATTGTGTTAAACCTGCTTTTTTTTGAATATGCCCTACGCAAACTCCGCCATCACTTTCTCCACAAGATGCCTTATGATCTGGAAAATGTAATTCGGGTTCCTTTAGCCAGTTTAAAATTTGCAAACGGGTTTTGTTAGAAAGTGCTTTAAATATTTCTATCTGATCCATGGCACAAATATATATCGGTATTTCCCGATATTCCAATTAAATAAATTTTGATGACAGAAACGTGAAGAAATCAGTCTTCGACTCCGCTTTGATTGGAATTCCGGTTTTGCTCACCTAAATCATCATCCAATAGATCAGTAGATTGATTAGCATCCATACTTTCACCACCAATAATTAAGTTTCCTGCCTCATCTTCATCTATTTCTTCATTTGTTTTTCTAGAAACAGGTTTAACATTTTCTTTTGGAGTATGTTGATTTTGATTTTCCATCTTGTTGAGATTTACTCTTAAGAAATACCTTATCTTGCAAAAAGGTTTTAAAAATTATTGATGTTAAAACATATAGCACATAAATAAGGTTTACGTAATATGGAGATGATTTTCATTTTGGCTATACCAGTCGCATGCATTGCATGGACAGTTACTAAGGAAGCAATTTTTAAAGAGATAAGGGATTATTGTATTGATAAATCCATTAACTGCAATAGATTATACAAAAGAAAATTTTTCTATTTGTTTACCTGCGAATATTGTTTCAGCCATTATGTAACCGTTTTAATATTGCTGATGGCACCATATCATTTAATATATGATGATTGGAGAGGTTACGTATTAGCTGGATTTTCTATTGTATGGATTGCTAATGTATACATGAGTTTATACAATTTGCTTAGAATAGATTTAAAAAAACAAACAATAATTGCAAAAAAAGAGGAAAAAGACTTACCTAAGGAGTAGTTAGAGCATTTCTGCCAAAGAATTGTTGAATAAAGGCTTGGTTATTAACTTAGAAACGGCTGGATTTGCAATCGCCAACTCTATGTCTGCTATCACGTCAGTAGCCGTTAACACCACAATTTTTATAGCATTCCTTAATCTCTCGGCGAACTCTGCAAAGCCATCCAAAAAGCCCAAACCATTCATTTCTGGCATATCTAAATCAAGTATAATTAAGCTTGGCAAAGCGTTTATGTTGTCCTTGTTATCTTCTAAATAGTTTAATGCGCTTATAGGACAATGCATCACTAAAACATCAGATTGCGAATACGAATTTTCCAATACTCGCTTAGTAATCATCTGATCGATGACATTGTCATCTACAATCATCACTTTATTTGTTGGATTTGCCATTTAAAAATATCTTGGTGTTAGCATTCTTATAATTTGGCTTGGTCTAATAGTTACCCCTACCGAAACTTCATGAGATCCACCACTATAGCCAGACAGTCTACTTAGGGTTTGATCATAGGCATATCCAACTCTGATGTTTTCTGTAACAAAAAAGTCTACCATACCAACAACAGAATTTGTTTTTTGTAAATCTAACTGTAAGTAGCTCTTATCATATAACTTCACCGCAGTACGATAACTTGCACCCAGCCAAAACCTGTTTCCAAAAAGCACAAACGCATTTAAGTCTAAGCTTGTTGGTCCCCCACGATCATCCTTCAATAAAAACGAAGGCTTCACTTGAATATCTTCATTTACTGGCAACAGCATTCCCGCAGTAAGGTAAAAGTGACTTTTTGGTGTTTGGAAATAAACGCTTAAATTCTTTTTATTAATTATATATTGAGCAATTAAATTATCGGCAGAAAAACCAGCATAAAAACGATCATCCGAATAGAAAACACCTGCTCTCGCATCTGGCACTATAACACTTTCATTTCCCACAGCTAGAATATAGCTATCATTTGCGTCTTTTCCGTTAAGTCTTTCTGCATCTAATAATTGTTGCATTACCCCTAAACCAAGTCCAAAAGCCAAACGAGAGTTTTCAGAATTCCCTACCCTCAATCTGTAGGCATAACTTCCATACGCAGATACGCTGCTTTGTGCACCAAGCCTGTCTGAAGACACTTGAAATGCCAAACCAACGTTACCATCATTGGCAATAGCATCTACTGCAACAGACATACTTTTAGGAGAACCTGTAATACCTGTCCATTGATTGCGATAAAAGCTATGAATGTTTAATTGTTCTTTGTAGCCTGCATAAGCTGGATTTATATAGATACCATTAAACATGTATTGGCTATATTGAGCATCCTGTTGTGCATTGCACAAGAAAGATAGTCCAACTAAAACGAATAATATAAATGACTTTTTTATCATTGCTTATCTAATGGAATTCGTAAAATCCATTTCAAATAACACAAAAGCAAAGCCAATATGTGAGGTAAAGGGAATAAATTATTGGTTGATAGGGATAATGTCTCTATAACAAATGTTTAAACACTTAAAATCCTGTTTTGTAGAATCTTCAATATAAAAGATTTTAACTAATGAGAAATTTTATAAACCAAGCTGTTGAATTTATTCCCCAATGTGGGGATATATTCTCTATTATGGGGAATTATATCTACGTTTCCGTAAGTAAATTAATTATTGGTTAAAAACGATAACACCTTCTGATAAAGTTCATCTGGCAAAAATGGTTTTACAATAATATCATCTATCCCTACTTCATCCACCTGTTTCTCAACATCTTTTTTGTTATTAGCCGTTAGGGCAATAATCGGAATATTAATGCCTTTTTCTCTTATGGCCTTAGAAGCCTCGAAACCATCCATAACGGGCATATGTAAATCCATCAAGATTAATTGATGTTTATTGATGTCCAGTACATCTAAAGCCTGTTTACCGTCTTTTGCCACATCAACTTTTGCTCCCCAATTTCTGAGAAAACTTTGTGCAACCATTACGTTCAAGTCATTATCTTCTACCAATAAAATACAAAAGCCAGATAATCGCATTTCTTTCTCTTTAGTAAAGACATTTTTCACTTGGTTTTGCCTTGAATCTGTAGTTATCTTTTTAAATGTTTGGACGAAATAAAAGGTAGCTCCTTTGCCCTCCTCACTTATAACCTTTAAGGTAGAGTTTTGCAGTTCTAAAATTCTCTTAGAAATAGCTAATCCTAAACCTGTCCCTCCAAAACTCCTAGAGGTAGATGAATCTGCTTGCGTAAATCGATCAAATATAATTTTTTGCTTATCTCTTGAAATGCCAATACCCGTATCCTTAACTTGGATTTTTAACGAAATGCTCTGGTCTGTTTCTGAGATTTTAGATAAACTTAAATGAACATATCCATTATGGGTAAACTTAATAGCATTGTGCACCAAATTAGTTATTACCTGAAACATCCTTGTCGGATCTCCCAAAATTCGCGATGTAATTGAGTCTTCAATACTAAATTTTATGTCAATACCTTTCTCTAATGCATCATTCTGATGTCCAGCCACAATATTGTTTAAGATGGCTACCAAATCAATTTCTGTATAATCTAGTTGTATTTTACCTGCTTCAATTTTATTAAAATCTAATATATCGTTAACTATTGCCAATAAATTGTTAGCCGAAAAAAGCATGATATCTAATTGATCTACTTGGTCTTTTCGCGGATTGTTTTTTAAAAGCAAATGGCTCATGCCAATTACAGAATTTAATGGCGTTCGTATCTCATGGCTCATTGTACTCAAAAATTCACTTTTCGCAATTAAACCTTGTTCTGCTTGCTCTCTAGATTTTTTTAGCTGATAAGATACTCGATAAGATAAAATGAGTGATTGTAGAAAGAAGAAGGTAATGTAGGCACAGAAAGTTAAGCCTTGTAATTGAGGAATAATATTCCAATAGTGTAAAATAGAAATTGCAAAAACAAACATCATTGCAAAGGAGCTCAGCATTGCATAACCAGAACCGCTTCTCTTATTTAGATAACTTATAATGTAAATGTAAAGCGTATAACAGATACAAAATATGGTTACAAACAAAAACGGGGTAATTAATTGGGTAAAATAAAACGGCGGTAACAACAAGGTAGTTGAGCCAAACAAAAAGCAGACTATACACAGCAAATTAACTATAGTCTTATTCACATCAAGTGGATATAAATACCGAGTGTATAAACCAAACAAACCTATACTTAAATATAAACTGATGTATTCTACCCTCACCGTAAACTGCCAATCGAGGTTCGGCAATAAGGTATGGAGGATGTAATTATCTACCCCTATTATTCTATAACAATAAACAATAGAGTAAAGCGAGAAAAGTAGAATAGCCTTGTCTTTATTGCCTAAAAGGTATAGCCCGATAAAAAACATACCACCCATAAACAAGCATCCCGTTAACAGTAAATCTATGGCCTCGGCGTACCTCCGATCCATTTCCATATTGTTCTTTTCACCAATGTAAAGAGACTTTTTTATCCCGCCCTTACTATGCACATAGTTTGCAATTTGTAGCACCAATACTGCTGTATCAGTACCCGCAGGAATATCAAATGCATTAAATTGCCAATGTGGGATAAAATCATTAGCATTTTTTGCTACCTTACCAGTTTCTGCAACCTTTTTACCATTTAGAAATAAGCGGTAGGCACAATAAACATCTGGAATATCAATTCTAAATGCAATTTCACTTTTAGGAAGCAGCAGGGTTAACTTATAGGTACCATACCCAAAAGCAGGAAGCGGTTTGCTATTAATAGAGAGATCATTCCACTTTTTCGGAAAATCTACGATAAGACCTTTGTCGCTAGGCTTTGCATTAGGATCAATCAGTTTGTTCCAGTAAAACACCCATTCGCCATTAAGGGCCAACTTCGTTTCAAATGATGATGCTCTTAAATCAATCACTCCCTTTTTTGCCACAGGAATTGGACTGAGGGCAAAACTAGTTAAAGCAAAAAAAGAAAGATATAAAACAAATAAGACCTTTAGTTTCATTTAGAAAAGCAAAAACCTAGATTAACAAACAACTTTTCAGTTGTTTTAGTTCAGCCATAAAGATAACTATTGTTTAACTGAAAGTATATAGCGATTTCTACTTAATTAAATCGTAATAAAGGCTATTAGCGCTTGATCTGATTATATCTACAAATGTTTTTGTTGAAGTTGGGTTGCAACCATTCGTGATTACAACTATACCGAATTTTTCTTTAGGGTTAAAAAACATTGCGCTGTACAAACCGTACGCAGAACCCGTGTGACCAGTCATTGTTTTACCATCAATTAAATTATCCGAATTCATAATAGCTAAACCATAATTTTCTACATCAGATAGTTTGGTTTGCATCAGCTTTGAGCTTTTCTTAGAGATAATTCTAACTCCATTGTATTTCCCATAATTCATGTGCATCGTCATGTATTTCGCTAAGTCGGTGGCCGATATTTTCATTCCGCCAGTTGGCGAAAAAATTGGTGTTGTAACTCCCAAAACGTGATTTTTAATATCTTCCGACCTCGGATTGTAAGCCAAAGGCGATGATTGAAATTGGTTGGTTTTACTATTATATTCGTAAAGTGTTGTAAAACGAGATTTTTCTAAAGAATCAATGCAATAACCGCCATATAAACCCAAAGGATCTAGAATGTGATGTTTAATGTATTGGTCAAATCTTTCTTCAGAAACCTTTTCAATTACTGCTCCAACCATATTAAAATTTAAATTACAATACTGATATCCTTTGCCTGGCTCATAATCGTTATAACACTTAGCCCAATTTGTATTTTTAGCAGGATTAATCACATCTAAATTAAAATAACCTTCGCTATCGTTTATACTTGAAGTGTGCGACAACACCATTTTCAAGGTAATTATAGTTTCTGGATATTTTGGATTTCTCACTTTAAAACCTACCAAATCACTAAAATCATCAGTTAATTTTATTTTGCCCTGTTCTACTAATTGCATGATAGCCGTAGCTGAAAATGATTTAGATATCGAGGCAATTCTGAAGATATCATTATTGCTAAGTGGTGTGTTGCTTTCGATGTCTTTTAACCCAAAAGAATGGGTGTAAATTAGTTCTCCTTTTTTAACAACAGCAACAGAAAGTCCAACGGCATTGTATTTCTTCATTGCCTCTTGTATTTCTGCTTCAGC
>SEDG01000497.1 GCA_004295885.1 Pedobacter sp.
GGTTCAGATTATGTGAGTGATTTGTTGTTTGGCAAGCCAAGCGGTACATTTTTTAATACCACAATGGCAATTGTAGCGGTTGCTATCTTTTTCTGCGTTAATTTATTCGGATTAAAAACAAGCAGCAAAACGCAGAATGTGCTCATCGTTATTAAAGTTGGATTGGTTCTATTGCTTATCGCCAGTATTTTTAAAGGCGTTGTTGTAGAACCTCATGGTTACGAGCAAGGTTCGCCATTATATTCACTCTCTAATCGCAGTGCGCTCTCCCTCTTTTTAGTGTCGATGATTCCTGTTTGTTTCGCCTATGGCGGATACCAGCAAACCATAAATTTTGGCGCCGAAGTTAAAAAACCAAGCATCATCCCAAGAGGAATTTTTATCGGAATTATCATCGTTGTTTCGCTATATCTATTAATAAATGTAGCCTATATTGATGTAATCGGATTTGATAAAATGAAGAATGCATCGGCAATTGGCGCTTTACTTTGCGAGGCTTGGTTTGGCCCATTTGGTGCAAAAGTTTTTGATGCCTTAATGTTCCTTTCGGTTTTGGCTTATGTAAATATCCTTTTAATGAGTAACCCAAGGGTGATGTATGCGATGAGCATAGACAAGGTTTTTCCAAAAATATTTTCATATACAAGTCCTAAAACTGGCGCCTTGGTAACTGGATTAGCCACATTTTCGTTAATCACTGTCATCATTACTTTTTTTGGCAAAGGGGTTGACAATATTTTAAACTTCACCATGTTTTTAGATAGCATTGGCATGAGCACATCAGCAGCTACCCTATTTATTCTCCGAAAAAGGATGCAAGGTGCCGACGTAACAAAAAACACTTGGAATAAATTTACGCCAATATTGGCTACATTTTTTGTCTTTAGTTACTTTATGATAGCCATTGGAGTAGTGATAAAAGATGTAAATGCCGCTTTCATTGGAACGGGATTACTATTGTTATTCTTGATGTTATACTACATTTTCTACGCTAAAAAAGTAACAAACTAAAAATGGACTTATCTTACATATTAAATGAACTAGGCGAAGAACGCGAAAACTATTTCAATGCAATTGCCCCTCCTATCATACAAACCAGCAATTTTAAGTTTAACACAGTTGAAGATTTTAGGGCCGCATTGGCGGATGAATATCAGGGCAATTTATATTCAAGAGGATTTAACCCAACGATAGATATTCTAAGAAAAAAATTAGCTGCACTTGATGGGGCTGAAGATGCCTTGGTTTTTAGTAGTGGCATTGCAGCGATTACAGTTCCTATTTTGGCTTTATTACAAAGTGGCGATGAAGTGGTTTGCGTAGAAAACCCGTACAGTTGGACCATTAAATTATTTAAGGAGTTTTTACCAAGATATGGCGTTAGTACAACCTTTATAGATGGAACTGATTTAAATCAATTTGAAAATGCTATTACCAGTAAAACAAAGTTGATTTATCTAGAATCGCCAAATACCTTTAGCTTCGAGGTTCAAAATTTGGAAGCGGTATCTAAAATTGCTAAAGCAAATGGCATTTTAACGATGATTGATAATAGTTATTGCTCACCACTTTATCAAAAACCCATAGCCCACGGCATAGATTTGGTGGCCCAATCGGCTACAAAATATTTGGCCGGGCACAGCGATGTAGTAGCAGGCGTAGTAACTGGAAAAAAAGAACTACTAGAAAAGATTTTCAACAAAGAATATTTAAATATTGGTGCTGCACTAGCCCCACAAAATGCCTGGCTTTTATTAAGAGGTTTAAGAACTTTGCCAATTAGGTTAGAAAAAATAAGCGAAACCGCAGATAAGGTAGTTGCTTATTTAAATGCACATCCCAAAGTCGAAAAGGTTTTACATCCTTTTAGTCAACACAACAAGGACTTAGCCCTAGCTAAAAGGCAAATGAAAAAGTGTGGTGGTTTATTTAGCATTGTTTTAAAAGAGCCGGATTTACATAAAATTGAAACTTTTTGCAACGGCTTGAAGCATATTTTAATGGCTGTTTCTTGGGGTGGTTACGAAAGTTTAATTATTCCTGCTTGTGCAGGCATAAGCAAAAAAGACTTCGATGCGACCAATAATAGACACGTGTTGATAAGAATTTATGTAGGATTGGAAGAAGCTGACTATATTATCGCTGATTTAGAACAAGCCTTCTCGAAAATATAAATGCCAACACAAACACTACCTTTTAAAAAACAAATTGCCTACTGTGCAGGAATGATGGGCTGGAGTATCATGTCCAATATTATCATCGTGATGCTGCCTTACTTTTATCTGCCACCAAAGGTGAGAGTGTAAATAATGCTTGGTGGTTAACTTTTGTTTTAGCTGGATTTTTTGTTTCCGTAACTACTTATATCATTCCTTATAATGCATTATTAGCCGAACTAACCCACACGCAAGAAGAGAAAGTTAAGCTTTCTACATATCAGCAAGTTGGCTTTGTTTTGGGGATGATTCTAGGCGCACTTTGCAATAATTTCGCAGATTTAATTCAGACATTTTTTCACGTAACAGAACGTTTCCACGCCTTACAGTACACCATTTGGGGATTAGCAATTTTCTCTGGTTTGGTCATGGTTCTACCGATTCTTTTTATCAATGAGAAGGATTACGTAGAAAGTAAGCCAACCCATATTCCATTACTGCCAGCTATTAAAAGCACATTTAGAAACGTAAATTTTAAATACTATTTGATATCTGATTTTACCTATTACACGGCATTAAGCCTGATGAGTAGTGGCTTATTATATTACGTAACTGTGTTGCTCGGCCTACCAGACTCTGATGGTGGCAAGTTTATGGGAACTATGGTTCTGCTGTCGTTGTTATTTTATCCATTCATTAATGTCGGAGCAAAAAAATTCGGCAAAAAAACTTTAGTTCTTTTAGCTTTTGGGATTTTGAGTTTAATCTTTGTCACCATTTTCTTTTT
>SEDG01000498.1 GCA_004295885.1 Pedobacter sp.
TTGGAAACAGTATACATAGATAAGCACGTAGAGCTGGTAAATGATTGCCGAGCTGGTAGCCGTAAAGCACAATTTGAATTATACAAATTGTATGCTAATGCGATGTACAATGTTGCGCTGAGAATTGTGAATGATGATGCTGAAGCGGAAGATGTTTTGCAGGAGGCTTTTTTAGATGCCTTTAATCGCATAGCTGATTTTAGACAAGAAACAACGTTCGGTTTGTGGTTAAAACAAATTGTAATTAACAGGGCAATTAATTACCTGCGAAAAAGAAAGTTAGAGTTGGTGAGTTTGGATGAAGTGGAAGTGGCAGATGAACCGGCGACAGATTACGAAGAAACTACCTTAAAAGTAGAGGCCGTAAAAGCAGCAATGAATGAGTTACCTGATGGTTACAGAGTAGTTTTAACCTTGTATTTATTTGAAGGTTATGACCACGAAGAAATAGCACATATATTAAAAATAACAGAAAATACATCACGTTCGCAGTATTTGCGAGCAAAAAGAAAGTTGAATAGTTTATTAGAAATGAAAGGAGTAGCAAGATGAACGATAAATTAGAGGGGTTTGTAAAAGACAACAAAAGAGAGTTTGAAGTAAAAGGTCCATCAGACCAATTGTGGGCAAAAATTGAGGCAGAACTAGATAAAAAAAAACAGCCAAAAAAGTCGATTAAAATGTACCAGTGGATGAGCATTGCCGCAACATTGGTAGTGAGTTTAGGTTTGTATTTTACCTATAATTACAACCAAGCTAAAAACATCGATGTGGCCGATATTAACCCAGAATTTGGCAAAAGAGAAGTAAGTTTTGTAAGTCAAATTGAGGAGAAAAAAGACAGTTTAGCTATTTACGCATCAGAAAACCCAGATTTATATAAACGGTTTACTGAAGATTTAAAAAATCTTGATGCAGAATACGATAGGTTAAAAGCAGAATTACCAGAGAGCCCGAATCAAGTTTTTGTGGTTAAGGAAATGGTAAAAAACCGCGAAATGCAACTGCAGGTTTTAAAACAGCAGTTAATGATTATCAATCAAGTCAATCAATATAATAAAAAGGAGAATTCAATATGAAATTAACAATCTTAAGCCTGTCGAGTATGCTGTTACTCGCCACGCAGGTAAATGCCCAACAGCAACAGCCGAGTATTTCTGTAAATGTTAACCCAAAAGTTAACAGCACAGTTTCCACTTCATCAACTTATTCTTACACTGTAAATGATGTAAAAAATAGTGTAAATGTTAAGTATGGCGATGGCTCAAACAATCAAGACACGCAAGACGATACACCAATGAAAGCGAAGTCTTTTTCGAAGTCTTTTAGTGTAGATAGAAGCGATAAGATTAGCTTAAACAACCAGTTCGGATCGATAACTATTAAAACTTGGGATAAAAATGAGGTTAAGGTTGATGTAGATATGAAAGCCTATGCAAAAACAGCGGATGAGGCACAAAAATTATTAGACGACGTTTCGATAGAAGCCACTAAAAGCGGAGATTTAGTGAGCTATAAGACGGAAATGGGCAATCGTAATGGTAACTGGGGAAGCAATATTAAAAACGGAAAAACAATTTGGCGTAGGGAGGTAAAAGTTCATTATACAGTTTATATGCCAGCTAATAATTCGTTGGCAGCCTCACAACAATATGGAAATATTACAATGGGAGATTTTGCTGGGCCAACTTCTATAAAAGTTCAATATGGTAATTTTGTTGCCGGCGATTTGAATAATGGAAATAACTACATTAATGTTCAATATGGTGCGGCTAACATTAAGGAAGCGAGTTCATTAAAAATTCGGCATCAATATGGTTCTGGAGTTACTATCGGTACAGTTGGAACATTAGATATTGACGTTCAGTATTCGGCAGTTAACATTACAAGTGTAAAAGGAGCGGCAACAATTAAGCATCAGTATGGTGGTGGAGTAAAAATTGGAACCGTTAGCGGCGCAATGAATGTGAACACACAATACACCAGTGTTAAGGTGGGGTCTCTAAATGGAAATTTAACAAGCAGAGCCCAATATGGAAGTGTTAATATTGATGAAATTGAAGCAGGTAAAGATGTAGATGTTGATGCGCAATACGCTTCCGTAAATTTAGGTTTCGCAACAAACTACAATGCTAATTTCGATGTAAAAACAAGTTATGCAGGGTTTAAATATGGCAGCAACGTAACTGCAAAAAGAGAAGGTGGTGAGGATAGAAATTATAGTCAAGATAAAAATTATACTGGCCAAATAGGTAAAGGCGGCAGCGCTAGAGTGGTGGTAAAGGCTCA
>SEDG01000499.1 GCA_004295885.1 Pedobacter sp.
CCAAATGTTACTAGGCAATAAAAAAGATACTTTTTCTTAAAATTCGCTGCTTAAACTGTATTTTTGCCTACTAAATATCAGATTTTGCAGCCAAAAAAGAAAGCTATTCTTATTTCACTTTGTGTGAGCGTTGTTTTAATGCTTGCCAAGTTTGCGGCTTATTTTCTAACTAATTCCAATGCTATATTAACGGATGCCGCAGAAAGTATAGTAAATGTAATTGCCAGTTCATTTGCATTTTACAGTATTTATTTGAGCACTTTGCCTAAAGACGAAAACCATCCTTATGGCCACGGTAAAGTAGAGTTTTTTTCTGCTTTTGTTGAAGGCGTTTTGATAGGGGTTGCAGGTATTATCATTATATTTAAATCAGGACATGATTTATTTTTTCCGAGCCAGATAAAACAGTTATATGATGGGGCTATAATTATTGGCTGCACAGGTGCGATAAACTTGATGATTGGATTTTACCTAATTCGAACAGGCAAAAATCATCAATCTATAACTTTAGAGGCAGATGGAAAACATTTATTAACAGATTCCATTACTAGTGCTGGCTTAGTTTTGGGAATTATTTTGATTCAACTGACGCAAATTTATTGGTTAGATAGTATTGTTTCTATCGCCCTTGGCTTATATATAATTTTTAATGGTTATAAATTGACTAGGCGCTCTGTAGGCGGCTTAATGGATGAAAGTAATATAGAATTGGTAGAAAAAATCGTAACAGTTCTGCAAGAAAATAGAGAAGAAAGCTGGATTGATGTTCACAATTTAAGGGCCCAGCAATATGGCGCCGATTTACATATCGATTGCCACGTCACACTGCCATATTACTTCGATTTAAATACAGTTCATCAAGAAATATCTAGCATTGATAAACTGATTAACGTTACGGGTTCGCATGAAACAGAGTTATTT
The DNA here is from genome assembly GCA_004295885.1 of Pedobacter sp. Lineage (GTDB taxonomy): Bacteria > Bacteroidota > Bacteroidia > Sphingobacteriales > Sphingobacteriaceae > Pedobacter. The sequence continues at coordinate 922 of SEDG01000499.1, forward strand.
ATTCACGCAGATCCTTGTTTGCCTCTTTGTTGCAACTATTGCAAAATGCCAAATTGCCCAGTTAGACAAGAAGATTTTAAAGGTGAAATTAAATGGACAATGGAAAACGTAACGAAAAACCAAAAGCATTTTAGCCAATGAGTTACTTTAATGTAAGAGTTTATGGATTGCTTATCAATTCTAAAGTTGAAGTTGAAGTGACTGGTCATTTTTATACGACTGATTTCTACGAAAAATCTTCTTTTAACGATAGTCAGGTTATTAGTGTTTATTATTTGGTAAAAGCAATTAGTCCTTTACAACTAAGCTTTAAAACAAAGGTTTTTGATTTTGATGAAGGGATTTTTCAGTCTTTTAGATGGATTAATCTTAAAGACTTATCAGAAGATGATGTTACTTTTAAAACAGACAAAACAGTGGTGAATCTTTTAAAGAAAGAGGTTTTTTAATGGGCGAAAAGATTATTTATTACGCAATGCCTATTCTGAAACTACTCTTATTTGTGGTTCTATGCATATTCTGTTTTTTGCCAACTACAATTATAACCCAATTTAGTTTTATTCAACAAATCGAGAATCCTCTTTTGGCAGATTTAATTGTCGAATTAGGTTTGTGTTTAGCTGTTATTGGAGCGCTATTGATGGTCTTTCAACTCTTAAAAAAATATAGCTTGCACGATGTTTTTATAATACAAGACAATTTAATTTCAGGATTTTTAAAAGGAGGTTTAATCGGCTTGTGCTTGCTCTCTATTTGTGTTGCTTTTACAATGTTGAATGGGAATGTTCTTTTCAGTGCTGGAAATGTCAGTGTTGTTGCGTTTTTAGGCTATTTAGTATTTTTTATTTTGGTAGCTATTTTTGAGGAATTATTGTTTAGAACTTTCCCATTATTAGTTTTCGCAGAGCGATATCATATGACAATCGCTATCTTTTTAAGCAGCGTTTTATTTGGGTTAGCTCATCTCGGCAATGATGGATTTACTTGGCTAGCAATGTTAAATATAACTTTAGCTGGTATTTTATTCTCAATTTTCACCTTGCAAAAATGGAATATAAGTTGGGCAATAGGCATCCATTTCGGCTGGAACTTTACACAAGGAACCATCTTTGGTTATCAAGTTAGCGGTGGCAAATCTGTAGGTATATTAATAGCAAAACCAATAGGAGAAACATATCTATCTGGAGGTGTATTTGGGGTTGAAGGTTCTATTTTTTGTACAGCCATATTACTTATTGCAATCTTATTTTTAGTAATAAAATACAAAATAGAACCTGTTCAAGAAATACTTTTGCAAGAATCAGACGAAGAAACAAGAATATGAGTTTAATAGAAAGAGATAAAAAAGTAATCTGGCATCCTTACACGCAAATGAAAGATGCACAAAATCCTATTCCAATTGTTAGAGGGGAAGGCGTTTATCTTTATGATGAAAATGGAAATAAATACATAGACGCTGTCTCGTCATGGTGGGTAACTATTCATGGTCATGCACACCCATACATAGCAGAGAAAGTTTCAGCACAGTTAAAAGAACTAGAACACGTAATTTTTGCTGGTTTTACCCACGAGCCAGCAGTGAAATTGGCAGAACGATTATTGCCCTTGTTGCCAGGTAAACAAGACAAAATTTTCTACAGCGATAATGGTTCAACAGCGGTTGAAGTAGCACTTAAAATGTGCTTGCAATATTGGAACAACAAAGGAAACACACAAAAAAAGAAGGTTTTAGCATTTAAAGATGCTTATCACGGTGATACTTTTGGAGCAATGTCTGTAAGTGGAAGAAGTATTTTTACCAATCCATTTAACGATTTGTTGTTCGATGTAGAGTTTATTGATTTGCCTAACGCTGATAACATTCTAGAACTCCAAACTAAAATTTCTCAACTCCAAACTGAAATATGCTGTTTCATATTTGAGCCTCTGATTTTAGGTGCAGGAGGTATGCTGATGTACGAAGCGAAGTACCTCGACGAACTTTTGAAATCTTGCAAAGAAAATGATGTCTTGACTATTGCAGATGAAGTAATGACGGGTTTCGGTCGTACAGGCACATATTTCGCTTGTGAGCAATTAATTCATCATCCAAATATATTTTGCTTAAGTAAGGGTTTAACTGGCGGAACAATGCCAATGGGTGTAACAAGTTGCAATGAGAAAATTTTTGAAGCTTTTTTAAGTGATGACAAATTAAAAACCTTGTATCACGGACATTCATTTACAGCAAATCCTGTGGCTTGTGCAGCTTCGTTAGCCAGTTTATACCTTAGCGGACTAAGAGATAGGCTTTATAATTACTTTTTAAGCAAGGGGATTATACTTCGACCATTAGGAAACATCATTTATATCTTACCTCCTTATGTCATTTCTAATGATGATTTGGCGTACATTTACAACTCGATTCTACAGGCTTTAGACGAAATATAATATGCAATTAACTTCGATTTTAGAAAACATTGTGAACGATAATATACTGCATTCCAAATGGTTAAATACGTTATCTTATATGGAAAATGCAGGCGCGAAAAAGATATCAGCTTCTGAACATAAAGAAGAAGTAACGCTTTTAATTTTAAAACATGCAGCCGAGGAACATCGCCATGCTTATTATTTAAAAAAGCAATTGGCAAAGCTTGATGAAAATCTTTGCAAGACTTATAGTAACGCAGAATTGCTGGCTCCAAATCATACAAAATACTATTTAAACACATTAGATGTTTTGGTTTGTAGGTACTTGAAAAACCATTTTAACTTATCTGGATACGATTTAAAATTTGC
>SEDG01000500.1 GCA_004295885.1 Pedobacter sp.
TTCACAAAAAAATTATGGCAGTTTTATCTCAAAGAATCAACAACTTATCAGAGTCCGCTACACTTAAAATGACCAAACTTGGTCGCGAATTAGCAGCTAAGGGAATTAATATTATTAGCTTGAGCATTGGCGAGCCAGATTTTAATACGCCAGACCATGTTAAAGAAGCTGCAAAAACAGCGTTAGACGAAAACTATACTCGCTACTCTCCAGTTCCAGGATACCCAGAATTGCGCAAGGCGATTGTAGATAAACTAAAAACAGAAAATAATTTAGACTACGATATCTCTCAGATTGTAGTTTCTACAGGAGCAAAACAATCATTATCGAACGTAATATTAACTTTAATTAATCCAGGTGAAGAAGTTATTATACCAACTCCTTATTGGGTTTCTTATTCTGAAATGGTTGTTTTAGCTGAAGGTAAATCTGTTTTTATCGATACCACAATTGAAAGCGATTTTAAGATTACTCCAGAACAACTTGAGGCTGCCATTACCCCTAAAAGTAAACTTTTCATGTTCTCATCTCCATGTAACCCAACAGGAACGGTTTACAGCAGAGAGGAATTAGCGGCATTGGTTAAAGTGTTCGAAAAATATCCAGAGATCTATATTTTATCTGATGAGATTTATGAGCACATCAACTTTGTCGACAAACACGAATCAATAGCTCAATTTGACAGTATTAAAGACCGTGTAATTATTGTAAACGGATTTTCTAAAGCATTTGCAATGACAGGTTGGAGATTAGGTTACATAGCTGCAAATAAAGAAATCGCTGCAGCAAATGATAAAATGCAAGGTCAAACTACATCAGGAACTTGTTCAATCTCTCAAAGAGCTGGTATTGTAGCTTATGAATCGGGCTTGGAGACAGTATTAGAAATGAAAAAGGCTTTTGCAAGACGTAGACAATTAGTTTATGAATTGTTGAATGATATTCCAGGAGTCAAAACAAATTTACCTGATGGCGCATTTTATTTCTTCCCAGAAATAAGTTCTTTCTTTGGCAAAAAAGATGCTGATGGAAATGTAATTAAAGATTCTGCAGATTTAGCTTTATATCTATTAAATGTAGGTCACGTGGCAACGGTGGGCGGAGATTCGTTTGGAAATAACAATTACATACGTTTATCTTACGCAGCGTCTGACGAGAGCTTGATTGAAGCTTTAAGAAGAATTAAAGAAGCGTTAGCGAAATTGAGCTAATTAGGTTCATAGAAATTTCAAAACACTTGAACAAAAAAAGGAGCTTCGAATTCTCGAAGCTCCTTTTTTATAACTTATATTTCTGCGAACTGCAAATTCTACTCTGGGAGATTTAGGGATTTAAGAACGAATCGCTTCAACAGGGTCTAGCCTTGATGCCGAATATGCTGGCCAAAATCCTGCGATTAATCCAATACCAACTGACCACCCAATTCCTTTAATGATATTTCTGAAGTAAAGAATAATTTCTACATCTAAAACTTTGGTAAATACCACGGTAAGCACATAAACCAAACCTAATCCTAAAAAACCGCCCATCAAACAAAGTGCAATGGCTTCAAATACAAACTGTAATAAAATAAAGTAGTTTTTAGCGCCTAGAGATTTTTGAATACCAATAATATTTGTACGCTCTTTTACAGACACGAACATAATATTTGCAATACCGAAGCCGCCCACTAAAACAGAAAATCCTCCAATAATTAAACCAGCAATATCAACCACACCAAACATTATATCCAATTGATTAGATAACATTGTAGTTTTATTTAACGCAAAATCATCTTCTTGACCAGGCTTTAAGCGACGAATAGACCTCATTTGACCTTTCAATTCACTTTCTACTTCTTCTAGACTAATATTTTCTTTTCCCCTTACGGTTACCTGCGGATTATATCTTTCATTATTAACATCAAACATGCTTTTTGCAAGATTCAAAGGAATAAGCACATTTTTATCCTGAGACATTCCCATCATATCCTCTCCTTCTCTTTTAAAAACGCCTACCACAGTTACTCGCCTACCCATTACTTTAATTTGCTTTCCTACTGGTTCCTCACCATCAAACAAACCATCAGCAATCTCTGCACCTAATACACAAACCGGTGATCCTGCCCTACCTTCGCTGTCGGTAAAATATCTGCCATCTGCAAATTCTAAATCCCAAGTTTTATTATATTCTTGAGAAGCAGCATTTAAACTGGCTCCATCGACAGAATTACTACGATATTTAATTGTACGGTTACTTGTGGAAACCTCATAACATACACCAACAGCCATATCCATACGGTCTTT